>CAVFEQ010000005.1:0-67875 GCA_963621535.1 Paludibacteraceae bacterium
AAGCCCAATTCAGCATGGTTTCAGCGGATTTTGGAGATGAGTTTTTTATTTAACAAAAATCATTTCGTCAGGCTTTCCTATACACGGCGTTGAGCCAACAGACTCCCCTGCCGCTAACGTCCTTGCTCTTAAGGAGCATCTTAAAGCCCAATCCCTCAAGGAAGGCTTCGCTTACGAACGTCATGAGCCGACCCTTCTCGTCGATCGTCTCCCCATCACCTTCTTTAAGCGACACGAACAAGACGCCGTCATCAGCGAGGAGTCCCTTGAGGTTCTCGATAGCCTCCACCATCTGCTTCTTCTTCAGATGGAGCAGGCTCGCGCATGCCCAAATGCCGTCAAATCTTTGTTCGGTTTGGTAGGTAAGGACGTCGGCTAAGGAGACACGTAGCCCTTCTTCCAATGCGTGCTTTACGAAGAAAGGCTCATTGTCGATGCCATAAACCTCATAGCCCTTGGATCGGAAATAAATCATGTCCCTGCCTGAGCCGAATCCGACGTCGAGGATCCTTTTTCCCTTAAGGAGCGGCTCAAAAAGGGCGTAGACGCCCGACATGTCGGCGTGTATCGTCGAGGCGATGTATTCGTCTGAATGTTCCGAATAATATCCGCTCATAGGTATGACCTCGTGAGTCCGAAGTAATAACGGTCCACCAGATTCGAGACGAAGCTTTCCTCCATCTCCTTCTGGAACTTGCCTTCGAGCAATGGGCAGAGGACATCGTTCCTCTTCTTCAACCGGAAGATGTCGTCTTGGCTCGGGGTGGAGTTGCTCTTCCTCGAGTTGTTGGACCTCGACGTGAAGACGAGGTTCCAGATGTTGTCGCTGTAGATATAGGACCAAGGGATCACGTGGTCGATGGAAAGATCGCTATCCGGGATTGGTCTTTTGGTGTAGAAATCCAATCTCGGCCCGTTGCCGAATTCTAGGGAAAGGGGCTTTATGAATTTGGAGAGCGAGTGGCGGCTTATGGCTTCGCTAGAAGCGCCGATGACCTTGCCTAGTAGCCTCGGGGACTCGTTCCACTTCTCCAAAAGCTGCGACCATTTGTAGCTGAAGAGCTTGGAAAGGACCGGGGCGTATTCCCTTAGAAGGACGATGTTTTCCTTTTTCAGGTAAATCGCCCTATCGTGGCTCGGGTCGAAGGAATATACCTCCTTGACGCCAGTAGCGGTGTTCTTGAATCTCCAGCCGACGTTCTCTGGAATCGTCCTGGCGACCTTTTGCCTCGCCTTGGCGAGGAAGATGGGGTCAAGACGCTGAATCTTGAGGAGCCCTTCGTCGCACCAAACAGGTAACTCGCTGCCAGATAGCTCCTTATAACGCTTTATCAATGATTCGACCTGCTGGTAGATGGTGGGAACTTTGTCGCCTGGCTGCTGCTTGAGGCGGAAGAAAAAGCACTGGTTCCAGTAATAACGGATCATGCAGTCGCCGATGTCGAGCAGGGAAATCTCCGCGTTGAAGGTGCTTTCCTTGTATTTGCTAGCAGAGACGCATTCCAAGACCCCGAGACCGAACGCCAGCTTGTAGGTATTGGTGTTGACCATGTTGGCCAAGATGTCCAACCAATCTTGTATATAAGGTTCCATATCGGAAATATTTTAGTGATTCGTGGGCTTTTCTTAAAGGAGGAACGCAAAGGGCCCCCTAGCCAAGCACGTTGAACTGGAAATGCGTTTTGAGACATTCCCGAAGATCGGGGTTCTCGAAATAGACGAAGGTGCGCGCGGACAAAAGACACCGGGTCGGACTCGGGCACGTCGCCAAGAAGCTCATGGCGATGGTCCTCTCGATGCTCAAGTCCGGGGAGTTCTACACGTACCCCGAGGCGTCAAAGGAAAACGTCGGAAACTGAGAGCCGTTGGGCGCGCGGTTTCGCCAATCAAAAAATGGGTACAAGCCCATCTTTTCGGCACGTACACTTTCTCAAGAAAAAGTTTGACTTAATTTATATAGTCATCTCTCTTCCTTCTTCTGATGGATGTGGGTAGCGTCGCGCATAAAGCGATTTTGTTTCTCTGTCTGCTTTCGATGATGGCATAGGCCTGGTCCCATGAAGAATCGCCTAGTTGTTGCCTCACCAAGCCGAAATTTCGCACCTCCTCCACGATGCGGGATTGCTCCTCACTAAGGGCGCAAATTGTTCCGTGGAGCCGAATGCAGCTTGCCAAGGCGTAATCCTGGTACGCCAGGTTGTTGATGTTGCAATTTTCCATCACCGCCTTTGCGACATCGCGGAAATTCATCTTGCCGAAGGAATCGATAGTGTTAAGGACATACCAAAGCAAGAAGGCGTCGGCAAGCTACGTGGAACAAAGGAGATCGTCGCGGTGGTTGACGTAAGAAAGTTTCGGAAGCTTGATCATAGTCTGAACTTCTTTCCGCCTTTGGGCTTTTTGGAGAATATGCCCTTGACCTTCTTCGTCTCCGCTTCGATGGCGGCGAATATTGCCTCGATCTGCTCGCCGGTGTATTCGTAATAGGAGGTGTTGGTGAGATTTTCCAAGGAATCAATCATGTCGATGATCTTGTTGACGCGGTTGGTCGCGATGCGTTTGAAGTTTTCCTGCTTGCTGTCCATCCCACTCACCTCTTTCTAGGCCCAATTTGGGCAATATGAAATCCAAATATGCCTCTCGCTTTGCGTCAGAGGTGTTCGGAATTGCATCATGAAAGTAAAAGGTCTCCGAGCAGATTAGCCATAGCAATTTGTCGAGTTTATATGCGGTGACATTTTCGCCGGTCTCTTTGCTGATTTCCTTGGCCAAGTCACCGATTGCCATGCTGACCTTCAGATCCATGAGCGAATCGTCACCTTTGTAAACGAGACGAAGGGCTTTTGCAATGATTTTGATGTGCTTATCCGGCTTGCATAGGTCAAAATTTGAATCAATTTCCTTGAGGAAGTCATAGGCAAGGATTTTCATTCCCTTCGTGTTCACCGATATATATAAAGGTGCTAGGGCTCCATAGGGTAGGACGGCCTGAACGAAATCATCATAATCGTCGAACCTTGAGAGGAAGACGGCGAAGGAATGCACACTTTCCGCATATTCCGCCACTTTCGTAATCTTGCCGGAATTTAGGATGAGCATTTTGGTAAGCTTCTCCTTCGCTTTCTGCGGCGTTGGATATTCGTTGAGGAATTTATCAATATCGAACCCGAAAGTGAATCGCTTAATCAAGCGGTAATTTTTGTCGAAATTGATGACGCCACGAATGAAAGCCCCGTTTTGGCTATGGAAGCAGAGTCTTAGGAAAAGCCTGCGAATGTCGTTTCTCCCGTTTTCGCCTTTGATGCTTCTAGGCTTTCCCGGAGCGAAATAAACATCTACGTCGGATTGATCGAGTTTAGGCAATTTCGATGAGGATTCGCCATCTTGGATGGGCCGCTTTGTATGCGAGGCGGCTTTCTGGTATAGATAGTTGAGGGACAGGTGGTAGAAATTGGCCGAATCAAAGTTTTTCATGAAAATATTTTTATTTATTTAGAAATATTCGTCAAATATTTTTAATTATTTGTAAAAGAACGCTTTGTAGATTTATGGACAAATCGCAAATTTTGAGATGACGTCTCGGATTTAAATGTGAACAGTAAAGTAAGCACAAGCCTATTGTCTACTTGAGAAAATATCCGTTTTTAAATGCCTTGGGGAATTGGTACATCCTTTCCTTTTTCTAACCTGAATACCGAGCTTTCATAATATCTCTCTCAATAGAAACGACTATGCATTCCTCGCGCCAGAAATATTTGACTCTCATTTCCGGCTTCACGGTCGATGGGTCAATGAGACTATCGGGACTCGTCCTAGGCCCATCGCCATCAGAGATAACAGGCTGAGCAGGTTGAGGCCTTGGCGACTCAAAGACTTGGGCGATTGGATCCGTTTTGGAGCGGGCGTTTTTGGGCTTGGTGCCATTTCTTCGCCCTCTTATATAATCATAATTAGCTTCTTTGGAGGGATTTCGTGACGGACTGGCGTTTTTTGAGACTCCATAAGCTCCCTAGTCAAGGTCTCCTCCGTATCGGCGCGGTCGACTACCGTTTCGAATAGGCCGATCTTCTCCCTTCGAGTTTGTCGATACCGGTATAGACCAGGGATTTCCTCGAAAGGATTTTCACTGAGGAGATCTCCCTGGATCCCGATGAGATCAAGGACAACCCATCGCTTATCAAAATCGGCGAAGACATAACATTCAAAATTGAGTCGACGCCAGCGAGGGATAGCGTTCCGTAAATGTAGGAGGCAATAAAGAAAAGGAAGTTCCGCAATCAGGTCGTTAAACAAATAGGGGAACTTCCATAAAGTTTTTGTTTTTTTCATAATCCTCCTTTTCCAAAGCCTATCACTTTCGGACATATTGAAGGACGGGCATCTCGAATTGAGCAACAACTCCGCGGAAAGGGGAATCAAGCCTTTCGTAATCGCGAGAAAGAACCTTCTTTTCTCGAATATCTAGAACGGCGCCGAGTCCTCGGCGATGATCTTCTCGATCATACAAACCGCCATTGCCAATGGGCTCAAGGCCAGGGAGTCCTGGAAAAGCCGATAGCCGAGATCCCAGAAAATCCAAAGGAAGAGGAGCTCGAAAAGCTGCTACCTTGGAATATAAAACCCTAATCCAACCCCATCCGAATCGGTTCGAACGGGACAAAATTTACGTTTACAACAAAAAAACTCCTATACCATCGAAGGTTTTCGGAGTTTTAGTGAATATTCTGGTGGCTGAGGGGGGATTTGAACCCTCGACATACCGGGTATGAGCCGGTTGCTCTAACCAGCTGGGCTACTCAGCCATCATGGTGGAACCTACCGGGATCGAACCGGCGACCTCATGCTTGCAAAGCACGCGCTCTCCCAGCTGAGCTAAGGTCCCGCTAGATTACCTGCCGCCGAAACGGCTTCGCTATTATAGACGTGGAAAAACGCAATAATCAATTATTTTTTGCGTGTTGTGCCCTTGGCCTTAACGCAAAGCCTTTCTTGCGAAAGAATCTGCGACAGCCACGATTCTTTCGAAAAGCTTTTGGTCAAGCATGGAAGCCAGACGCTTATCGAAGCAGGATTGATAGGCACGCAGATCCTCGGGGCTGATTTTCCCGGGATTCCTCTTGTATTTTTGATAGATCAAGGCGCTAGCTTCCTTGGCTTGGTTAAGGTAATCCACGCTATAGGAGGACATCATCACATCGCCGTGTCCTCGTCCTTCCATGGCGATTTTTTCCACGCCGTTACGGGAATAATCCGCATGGAAGAGAGAGGCTTTAGGAAGCACGACTTTGTCCAAATCGCCATGGATGAGGACGCAATAGACGTTCTTTGCCTTCTCCAAAGTCTCTTTCGCGGAAAGGAAGGCGTATTCAGGGTCTCTTTCTTCCATCGCTTTTTTTAGAGAAGGCACAGTGAAAGAAAGGTCGAAGCCAACATAATGAGAGGGGAGAGAGGTCATGACGGCAAGAGGGTCGGCAAAACCGGAGAGCTCGAAAATCGCCAAAGGGGATTGGTCGAAGTGCAAGGAAGAACAAATGCCGTACGCTCCCCAGGAATGGCCAAGCAGGAAAAGAGGCAGCTTTTGCAGGCTTGAGCTATGGATGAAATTCATTGCCGCGGCCACATCCAAGGCGCTTTGGGAAAGCCCTTTGACCCCTACTCCGTCGCTTCTTCCTGAGGAAGTCAAATCCAAAGCGGCGACGTCATAGCCTTGGCGAAAGAGGAAATCATGAATGCAGGAAGAGGAATCCTCGCTTAAGCCCCCGATGCCATGCACGCAGAGGAAGAGTCCTTTTGGGGAAGGCTGCTCATAGAGATGAAGGCAAAGCCTCGTCCCGTTAGAATAAAGAGGAACCAGTTTCCCTCTTTGCAAAGCAGAGAAATCCTCAAAGGACGAGCGCTCAAGGTAATCCCAAGACGATTTGAAGCTATCAAGGGTGGAGAAACGCCTATCGAAGATGATTTTCAGGGCGTTTTCCGGAGTCAAAGGCCCGCTTTCGCTCGTTAAGGCGTCTAAAACGTTCGAAGCGGTTTTCAGGGTGCTTTTCAACTTCCAAATGTCCATAGGGGGATTCTACCACGAAGCGCGCTCTCCTCCTTTCCTTTTTCCCCTAATTGGACTAGGCTTTGCGCCATGAAACAGAAAAGAGTTCTTTCCATTCAAGACTATTCTTGCCTAGGCCGGTGTTCCTTGACCGTCGCCTTGCCCACCATCAGCGCAGCAGGCATTGAGGCGGTTGGTCTTCCCACTTCCGTCCTTTCAAATCACACCGTCTTCCCTTCTTGGACTTGGACCGACACCTTGCCCTCTCTTTTGCAGGCCCCAAAGAAATGGGAAGGATACAACATCGCTTTCGACGCGGTCTACACCGGCTATCTAGCGACCTCGCAAGTGCCAATGGCCCTAGAATTTATCCACCGCTACCGGAACGATCAAAACATCGTCTTCGTCGATCCTGCTTTTGGCGACGCCGGCAAGCTCTATCCCGGATTCACCCTTGAGCACATCCAAGCCATGCGCCTACTTCTTAAAGAAGCAAACTTAGCTAAGCCTAATCTCACCGAGGCCTGCTTTTTGACCGATACCCCCTACCCAGAAAGCTGCCCAAACGAAGCTTTTTTGACAGACCTGATTCATAAAGTCGCCGATCTAGGCCCTAAGAAAATCGTCCTCTCCGGAATCAAAAAGGGCGAGGAAATCGGCTGCCTAGTCTATGAGGAGGGGAAGCTCACCTCTTTCTTCGAGCCGGCACGAAAAAGCGCCCACGGCACAGGCGATCTTTTCTCTAGCGCGCTGCTTTCTTCTTATCTACTAGGTCATTCTCTATTAGAGAGCGCCCATCTTGCGGCTCTTTATGTGGCTAAGTCGCTCTCCTATAACGAAGAAGATCAGGTCGATGGGCAAATCTACGGGCCGGAATTTGAAAAAGCCCTGCCCTTCTTCATGAAAAGCCTCGGGCTTTGCTAAAAAGGCAACAAAAATGGCGATTTCTCCGCAAAACCGCCATTTTTTTGTGTCTTACTCGCTCCGCAACGCGGTAACCGGGTCTTTTCGCGCGGCCGACATCGCCGGCACGATGCCTGAGATTGAGGTCAGAAGAATCGAAACCCCCACCATAAGCAAAGCCAGATACCAAGGCAAAGAGGCGATGGTGAACACCCCGGTGAAGCCGCCGACGATGAGGTTGATGATCAAAGAAAGGAAATAGGTGAAGGCGATGCCGACGAGCCCGGAGAAGAAGCCCACCATGATGGTCTCGGCCATAAATAGATTCGCCACGTCTCTCTTCCTTCCGCCTAGGCTCCTGATGACCCCGATTTCCTTGATGCGCTCAATGACGGAGACATAGGTGATGATGGCGATCATGACGGTGCTAACAAGCAGCGACAAAGCGGTGAAGGCGATCAAAGACGCCGTCACGATCTCTAGGATCGTATTGATCATCGAGATGACGACCTGCAAGGTGTCCGTGTATTTGACAGGGTCATCCTTCCTTTCGGCGTAAGAGATGTAATAAGTTTTCCCATTGGAAGAGATCGCCTTGACATCCCCTTCCGCGTTCCAGGCATCAAGATAATCCGTGACGAGGTATTTCGAATTGAAATCCAAGGGGTAAATCGCAATGGAGGTGGGAAGGGTGGCTCCTCCTGCCTGAGCTAAGCTAAGCGAGCCGCTTCTTCCACTTCCCCCTCCTAGCCCCATCGCCGAGGCGAAAGCGCTGAATAAAGTCGAGGCCGAGGAGCTTCTTCCGACGATCCCATAATCGCTTACGGCCTTATCGAAGGTGTGCCATTTGAGGTAATAGGAGAATTCGTAATAGATGCCGCTTCCTTCGGTTTTCCCGCTCGCCGGATTGGTGGTCAAGGTCGTGGTGATCGAATCAGTGCCGGCAAGAGAGGAATAGGCGTTAAGCAAGCCGACCAGATAGCTGCTCTCGTTGTCTTTCCGGTAACGAGCAGAGAAGGCCGGGGTGTAATAGAGCCCGCTTTGCAAGGAGCCATAGTTCACGCCTTGCTTCGGGGCCAAGATGCCGACGATCTTCATCTTCATCCCCTCCCCCCAAGCGCTTTGGCGGATCGATTCGTACTCAAAGGGCTTTTTGAGATCCTCGGTAGAAGGAGCCACCTCTTCGTCCAAATAGGCCTTGACCGCATCATTAGGGGTATAGATCACGTCGTTAGGATAGTAATAGAAATCCTTCTCCTTGATCTCTTCGAAGGTGAACTTGTCCTTGAAGAGGGAGGAATCATAGGAATAGGCGAAGCTCTCATCATTATCCGCGGAGAACTTGTCGATGACCGTCAAAAACTCGTCCTGTGAATAGAAGCCTAGCTCCGTAAGCTGGAAATCGGTCACTTGGTCATTGCCGTTCAAAACAAGGACCAGCTCATCCTCTTCTTTAGCGAAGTGCCCCCCGTCGACGAATTCATATTGGGACATGACGTATTTCTCTTCATCAAGCCCTAAGGATAGAGGGGAACCATAGGTGGAAACTAAATCCGCATAGGAAGAATAATCGGTCTGCCTCACGATGGAGGTCGCGAATTGCTCCATGAAGGAGAGGGAGCGCGTCTGCCTCTGCTCGCTGTAGCCTGTCCCTGAAGAAGAAGCGACGTCGATTGTCACATCGGTGTAGATATTGTGTTCCGGGGCGATGCCATAGGAATAAGAAAGCGCGTTGTAATATTCTTCGGGCATCGCGCTTAGGAAGTCGACGTAGCCTTTGGTGATGGAATTGGAAATCAAAGAAGAGGCGGTCGTCTTCGAGGTCTTGACGAGCTGCTCGATGATGAAATTCACATCCACCTTCCCCTCCTTCACCGAATTGCTGATGATGCCAGTTTGGGTGGAAGTCGAGGTGCTTGAAAGCAGGGATTCGATGTCGAGGGAGCTTTTAGAGATGGTGACCGGGCTGCCAGAAAGCATGTCATCTTGCATCGAAGAAAGGTAGCCTTGGACGCCGCTAGAGATCGCTAGAACCAAAGAGACGCCCACGATGCCGATGCTCCCGGCGAAGGAAACCATCGCCGTGCGTTTGGCCTTCGAGCCAAGGTTCTGCAAAGAGAGGCGGAAGGCCTGGAAAAGAGAAAGCTTGGCTTTCTTTGAGGTAGGGGCTTCCTTCTTTTCCTCCTTGAAAGAATAGGGGTTGCTGTCTTCTTCGATTTTCCCATCGCGTAGCCTAACGATGCGCGAAGAATATCTCTCCGCCAGCTCAGGATTATGGGTGACCATGATGACCAGGCGGTCTTTGGCCACTTCCTTAAGGAGATCCATGATTTGGACGCTGGTCTTCGTATCAAGAGCGCCAGTAGGCTCATCCGCTAAAAGGATAGAGGGGTCATTGACTAAGGCACGGGCGATGGCGACCCTTTGGCACTGCCCGCCAGAAAGCTGGTTGGGGCGCTTATGGAGCATCTCCCCCAGCCCCACTTTAGTAAGGGCGTCTATCGCTCTTTGCTGTCTTTCCTCTTTGCCAATCCCAGAAATCGTTAAGGCCAGCTCGACGTTTTGAAGGACGTTTTGGTGGGGGATCAGGTTATAGGATTGGAAGATGAAGCCGACTTTGTGGTTACGGTAATTGTCCCAATCGCGGTCAGAAAAATCCTTCGTGGAGACCCCGTCGATGAAAAGGTCGCCTGAGGTGTAATGGTCAAGGCCGCCGATAATATTAAGCAAAGTCGTCTTCCCCGAGCC
Organism: Paludibacteraceae bacterium; assembly: GCA_963621535.1. GTDB lineage: Bacteria > Bacillota_I > Bacilli_A > RFN20 > CAG-826 > Alloenteromonas. The sequence continues at coordinate 9,692 of CAVFEQ010000005.1, forward strand.
GCTAGGGCCGAGGATCGAGACGAATTCGTTGTCGCGGAAGGTAAGGCTAACCCCCTCTAAAGCGCGGAAGGACTTGCCTGCCACAAGGTAATCTTTGACGATGTCGACTAATTTAAGCATTGATGTCCTCCCTTAAAACAAACACGAAAATGATAGACGGCATTTTCTTTTTATGAAAAAGAAATTTGCCTAATTTCCCTTGAAACTTTGACGCGCGCCAAAAAAGATCAGTCCGAACGTTTCTTGAAACTCACCAAACTCTTTGGATTCCTTCAATTTTTCAAGCAGCCAATCGGGACGATGTAGATGCCATCTTCATCGCGATAGGCATAATCCCCAACCCCGATCAGCACCATTTTGAATGAGGGTTCTTTCATTTTCGAGGTATCGATCAAGCTAGCCAGCTCGTTTAAGGTCTTTTTAGCTTCCGCGATGGCGGCGTCCCCGCCGAGCTTAATTTCAATCAAACCATATTTCCCATTTTTCAAATGGACGACGGCATCGCATTCAAGACCGTTTTTATCCCGATAGTGATAAACGTTTCCGCCTAAGCTCTCCGCATAGATTCTTAGGTCCCTGACGCAGAGGCACTCAAACAAAAACCCGAACGTATGAAGATCGTTAGAAAGATCCTCAACCCCTAAGCCCAAGGCGGCGACAGCAAGAGAGGGATCAACGAAAAAACGTGTATCCGAGGTCCTGACCGCCGTCTTGCTCCGCAGATTCGGATTCCAGGCGGCCATATCCTCGATAAGGTAAATCTTTTTCAAGGCGTTCACATAAGAGAGGAAGGTGTTTTCGGCGATCTTTAAGCCGCTAGAAGCATCCGTGTCTTTTTTGATTTCTTCATAGGAAACCTGGGAGGCGATATTTCTGGCGTATGAACGAAGTAGACGTCTCGTCGTTTCCTCATTTCTTCTCACCCCGTCTACTCTGCTGATATCGGATTTGGCGACGCCGTCCACATAATCAAAAGCTTGGAGGAGAGCGATGTCTTTCTCCATCCCCACGGCATGAGGCCAGCCTCCGCGGCAAGTTGCGAAAGAAAGGTCATCAAAAGAAAGGCGATTGCTTCCTTCAATTAGGGAAGGCGCCTTAAAAAGCTCGCCAAGAGAGACCTCGCCCGTGGATTCGAGTGACTCGAACAAAGACATGGGACGCATTTTCAGCCAAGTGTATCTTCCAGTGCCGGAATGGGTTCTTTCCGGCGAATCAGGCAGCACCGAGGAACCGGTCAAAATAAACTGCCCCTCAAGCCCGCGGGTATCAACCTCGTAGCGAATGGCGTCGAAGAGCGTGGGAGCAAGCTGCCATTCATCGATAAGGCGCGGGGTTTCTCCCTTCAAAAGGCGGGAAGGGTTGATCTGCGCCATTTGGATATTTATCTTTCTAGACGAAGGCTCATCCATGCGCAAAACACTCTTTGCGCATTGAAGCGCGGTGGTCGTCTTGCCGCACCACTTCGCTCCCTCTACGATACAAGCCCCTTTGCTTTTCAATTTAGTGGCGAGCATCTCGTCCGCTATTCTGTTTTTATAAAGCATCCTGTTGGTCTCCTTCAACGGATTATAGCCCCTATTGATACGTTTGGCGAGTTTTCATTGAGGTATTTGGCTTGTTTTCGTTGAGGTATTTGGCTTGTTTTCGTTGAGGTAGTTGGCGATATTTCGTTAAAGGACTTCAAAAAGGGCCGATTAAGCGTCACTAAAAAGATGAGCTAGATGCATAAAAAGGCTTTATGGGGCGTCTTATTTCAAGCCGAAGTAATTCCAGGCGTTGTTGAAGGAGATGTCCTCCACCACTTTGCCAACCAATTCAAGATCGGAGGTCATCTGACCACTTTCAATCATCGAGCCAAGGTAAGAGCAGAGGATACGACGGAAATAATGATGACGGGGGTAAGAAAGGAAGCTTCTTGAGTCCGTGAGCATCCCCACGAAGGCGCCAAGATGGCCGACTGAAGCAAGATCAGCGAGGTGCTTTTCCATGCCGGGCTTATTGTCGAGGAACCACCAAGCCGGCCCATACTGGATCTTGCCTTTGAGCGAGGAATCCTGGAAGCAACCCGCAAGGGAAAGCAACTCAAGATTCATCTTCGGGTTCAAATTGAAGAGGATCATCGCCGGGAGGCGTCCCTCATCATTAAGACGATCCATCAATCGGGAGAGGTTCTTGATGCTATTGTCTTCGCTGATCGAGTCATAGCCCGTATCAAGGCCAAGGGAAGCGAGCATTTTCGCGTTATTGTTCCTCATCGCCCCGATATGGAGCTCGCTGCGGATCCCGTATTTGCCATATAGGCCAAGGAGAAAATAGGTAAGATAGCCCTTGAAGAGTTTCGTTTCGCTCTCGGAGACTTTCTCGCCGTTTCTTCTCTTGCTAAAGACTTTCGCGGCCTCTTCTTTGGAGGAAAGGGGATAGACGCCTTCTAAAGCCGTGTCGGAGGCCACGCAGCCGACTTTAATGAAGTTCTGCAGCCTTTTTTCAATTTCTGCTTCTAAAGCGTCCAAAGTATCAATTGAGCCGAGTTTTGCAAGGAAATCGTTATATTTCTCAGCTTCGATGTTCATGATTTTGTCCGCGCGGAAGGCGGGGGCAACCAAAAAGGGATAGCCTTTCTTCTTGATGTCTTCGAAAACCTGGAGGTCATCGAAGATCTCATTGGTCGTGAAGATGGCTTTGACGTTGGATTGCTCAATGAGGCTAACCGGGGTTAGGTGATGTTCTTTGATGTAGGCATTGCATTCATCCCAAATCGCATCCGAGTTCTTCTCGTTGATCTCGAGCTCGCAATGGAAATATTCCTGCAGCTCCACCTGCGACCAATGGTAAAGAGGATTCCCGAAGGCGGTTCCAAGCGTTTTGCAGTAAGCCTTGAATTTCTCTTTGTTCGGTTGATTCCCAGTGATATAGGACTCATCGATCCCGAAATTCCTCATGAGCCTCCATTTGTAATGGTCTCCGCCTAACCAGACCTCGAAGATGTCTTTGAATTCCTTGTTCTCGAGGATCTGGTATTCGGAGAGATGGCAATGGTAGTCGAAAATGGGCATGTTTTTGGCGTGCTCAAAATAAAGTTTCTTCCCCGTTTCGTTGCTCAGGAGGAAGTCCTCTTTCAAATAGCTCATAAAGTTACCCCTTTCTTGAAGAAGGCGATCTCGCGATTCCCTTCTTCTTTGGCGCGATATTCGCCGCTGGCTAATCTTAGCACTAGAGACAAAAGAGCGTCCGCTTCCATCGTCGAAGCGTCAAAATCAATCCAATTATTCTTCTTTTTAGCAAGTGCGGCATTGGAAGAGATCTTCAAAGTCGGCACCACAGAGCTAAAGGGCGTCCCTCTGCCCGTGGTGAAAAGAATGGCCTGGCAGCCAGAAGCCGCTAAAGCGGTCGCGGCGATCAAGTCGTTGCCCGGGCCATTCAAAACGGATAGCCCCTTCCTTTTCAAAGGCTCCGCATAATCCAGCACGTCAACGATCGGCGAGGAGCCGGCTTTAGCGACGCAGCCAAGCGACTTCTCCTCCAAAGTGGTGATGCCTCCTGCTTTGTTGCCAGGGCTAGGGTTCTCATAAACCGGAAAACCGAGATCCGTATAGTATTTTTTGAAGTTCGTAATGAGGGAGCGATATTTTTCATACACCTCTTCGGAGGCGCATTTATCCATGAGGATCTGCTCCGCCCCAAACATCTCCGGCACCTCGGTGAGGATCGCGCTGCCGCCACAAGAGACGATGGAATCAGAAACTTTCCCAACCAGCGGGTTGGCGGTGATTCCGCTAAAGGCATCGCTTCCCCCGCACTTGAGCCCGATGACCAGCTCGCTGCAGTCGCACTCAACTCTTTTCAGCTCTTTCGCCTGATTGATGAACCCTTGCAGGATTTCCATCCCGCAAGAAATCTCATCTTCCTGCTCCTGACAATTGAAGAAAGCGATGTTGTCCCTTTGATAACCCTTCAGCCTTTCTTCGATTCCGGAGATGGAGTTATTCTCGCAGCCCAAGCCCACGAAAAGGACGAAGGTGGCGTTTGGGTTCAAAGCAAGGGAAGAGAGGAGCTTAGCGATGTTTTCCCCATCCTCGCCTAGCTGTGAGCAGCCGAATTGATGGGTGAGGGCAAAGACCCCATCGATGGAGCCTAGGTCAAGCTGATTAGCCCTTTTCTCGAGCTCTTTGCAGACCCCGTTGACGCAGCCGACGGTCGGAATAATGTAAATATCGTTACGAATGCCCGCAAAACCCCCTTTTCTTGGATAACCTAGGAAGGTTCTGCGCTCTTTTGGAAGCCTCGTTAGCTTAGGACGATAAGAATAAACGAAGTCTTCAGAAAGCCGGCTTTCGAGATTGTGGGAATGCACCCATTCACCTTTTTTGATGTCGCATTTCGCCCTGCCGATGGGGAAGCCGTATTTGATGAGGCATTCGCCTTTCTTCACATCGGTCAACGCGATTTTGTGTCCGCAGGGGATAGCCTGCCCTTCCTCTAAGACCACAGCGACGTTGTCTTTGGGATTGATGGAAAAACACTTCATCGCTTAAAGGACCTCTTTTCCGTTTTCGATGTCTTTCACTAAGGAAGCAACCTTCTCGAGCAAGCCAGGGATGGAGGTCAAATCCATGCCCCAAGCAAGGTCGTCGGAAAGGAAATCCGCGATGGTTTTGCCGCTAGAAAAATAGCTCAGGTATCTTTCCTCGTCTTTCATTTCGATATCGCGTCCAGGGAGGTGGCAAATGTAGGACCCATTAATTTTCTCAATGTGGCGGTACATCGCGACTAAATAACTAAAACCAATCGTAAGCAAAGGAGGCAAAGCGCCGTTGTTATGGTAATAATCCAAATAAGAAGGCAAACATCTCGCGCGCCATTTCGAAACAGAATTCAGCGCGATGCTCGTAAGCTGATGATTGAGGAAAGGATTGAGGAAGCGCGAACGGACTTCCGAGGCGAAGCCCATCGTGGCCTCAACGTCCTCACTCACGTAAGGAACGATCTCCTCTTTTAGAGTCCTGTCCACAAAAGCGCCGAGCCTTTCGTCCTTCATCACCTCGTAGACGGTCTTCTTGCCTTGCCAAAGGGAAATCGGGACAAGATTCGTGTGGCTGCCGTTAAGAACCCTGACTTTCCTTTTCTTATAATAGGCGATGTCCTTAGTCAAAACGACGTCGATGTTGTGATGCCCTTCGCGGATAAGAGAGGAAATCTCCCCTTTGTCCTCGATGGCCCATAAGCCGAAAGGCTCACCGAGAGAAAGAAGCTGGTCCTCTTCTCCGATAAGGTCCCAAAGATGATGTTTGGTCTTTTCTTCGCGCGGGAACCCCGAGACGATGCGGTCCACCAAGGTATTGCAATAAAAGTTTTCCTTCTCGTTCCATTGCCTGAACTCTTCCCCTAATCCCCAAAGGGAGATATAGGCATCCACGCAGCGATGAAGCTCGTCCCCGTTGTTATTAATGAGCTCTACCGGCAGCAAATAAAGACCAGGCAGGCCGGCTTCAAAACGCTTATAAAGCCATTTGGTGAGCTTCGCTGGATAAGAAATCTCCGCAAAACCATCCTTTTTATCCTTTTCTTGGAAGCAAATCCCCGCTTCGGTTGTATTGGAAACTAGGAGCTTAACCTCCGGGTCTAGAGCCAAGCGGTAAAAAGCGTCTTGATCAGAGAAAGGGTTGATGGTCTCTTTCACTGAAGAGATTTCAAAAACCTTTTCCACCTCTTCCCCTTCCGCTAAGCCGCGCAGGACGATGTGATAACGGTTGTTTTGCTTAACGAACTGGTCCAACGAGCCATAAGGGATGGGTTTAACGATCGCGACCTCATATGGCCCTTCTCCTTCTTTGTTCAGCGCGTCGAAATAGGCGTCGACGAACGTCCTTAGGAAATTGCCTTCCCCGAATTGGATGATTTTCATAAGCCGCCTCCTAGGCAAAATTAATATACCTTTTTTCCTCTTTTCCTAATGATGAAACGCCTAAAGTCGCTTTTTCGATAGTTTTTTACAATTTATCGATACGCCAAATCCATCCTTATTTTTTAGAGTTAAGCCAATCGATAAGGAGAGCCCCCATGAAGAAAGACCGCATCCTTTTCTTGGCTTTGCCGCTAGCTTCCTTTGCCCTTTCCTCTTGCGCAGGCTCTTCAGAGGAGGAATACCACGTTGTCTCAGGGGCACCTGATTTCTCCGCGAAAAGAAGCAGCAACATCCTCCGCATCGGCGCCTGGGAGGGGCCTCCGCCAGCGAACTACGAAGGCAAGGGCAACCCGGATTTCATCACCGAGGAACGTTACCAAGAAATCGCCGAAAGCGGGATAAACCTGATATACGGCCTCCATGAAAACGCCGACCAGGCCTCAATCAAAAAAGCATTGCAATGCTGCGAAAAAGCAGGCATTTCCTATCTTGCAAGTGATAACCTCACCAGTTCTTTCTACGCGGGCTCAAGCATGCATGAGTTCACCAAAGACTACGATTCCAGCCCCGCGCTGAAAGGCTTTTTCATCACCGACGAGCCGCCCGCGAAATGGTTTTCTGATTTGGGCAAGATGAAAAAGGCCTTTGAGAAGGAATACCCTGGGAAGGAATTCTATCTGAATCTCTACCCTACTTACGCCAAAGCGGATCAGCTAGGAACTTCAACCTACGAGGAATACCTTGACTCCTATCTGAAGGAGCTACAGCCGAATTTCCTAAGCTTCGACCATTATTCCTTAAAGACCTCCGGGGATCGCCCCTTTATGACAACGGATGTTCTCTACAATCTCGAACTCGCCCAAGAGAAGTGCCAAGAATACGGCATCCCCATGTACGCCTTCGTCGCATCGATGAGCGGGATGGATACCTTCCGCTCGCCAAAGGAATCCGAGATCTCCCATCAAGTCATGACTGAGCTTGCCTATGGCTCGCGTTCCATCCAATACTTCTGCTACTGGACCCCTTTAAGCTATGAGGAGCTCGGGGTAAACGCCATGATCAGCGCAAGCGGGGAACGCACACCGTTATACGAGGAAGTCAAAAACGTGAACAAGACCCTTTTGAATCTCGATGAGGCATATCTAGATTTCTCCTATCAGGGTACCTTGCCCATCCAAGGAAGCGAAGAAGAGGATTATCCTTTGCAGTATACGATGCTCGATGACCCCCTAGAAGAAATCGAAGGCATAAAAGAAATCGCAGCAAGCGAGAACACCCTGATTGGCGCCTTCAAAAACGCGGAAGGGAGAGACGGCTACCTCATCTCCAATTTCTCCGATCCCGCATACGAGAAGAAAGACGAGATCGCCCTGACCCTAAAAGGGGCAAACGCCGCCTTGCTTTACCGCGGGGAGAAAAAAGAAGAAATCGCTCTTCAATCCTCCCGTTTCACGATAACGCTTAACGAAGGAGAGGGCATTTTCCTCATCCCTTACAAAAATTAAGCCTCATTCACTCACGTCAGCCACAAGTCAAAAATAAAAACATCCGCCACAAACGGATTTTTCCGGTATTTCCCAACCTAAAAGATTAAAAGCACAAAATACGTCTTTAAAACTAACTTTCTATATTTTTGTTCTATTTTTTGATATTTGTAAGCCCTTTTACGCACTAGAGTATTTGTATAAGCAAGGCGAGGCTAAAGCGCGAGGCGCCAGGCTCCGCCAAAAGGGGATTCCCTGGAGGAAAAAATATGAAAAAGTCAACGAAGATTCTCATCCTGTGCCTAGCCGCCTCTTCCCTCGGCGCCTGCTCTGGCGGGGGAAGCGACGTCAATAGCGACGGCGTCCCCGCGACCACCATCAACATCAAAGTCTATAAAGGCGGCCACGGCACGACCTGGCTTTACACTCTCAAAGAGAAATTCGAGGCGGTCTATGCGAAAGAGAACTACAAGGTGAACATCATCACCCCGAGCAACACCCTCGAAGGCGCTAGCGCCCTCGCGGATATGCGCATCGGATATAAGAAGACCAACGTCGACCTTTATCTCGTCTCGGCCTGCCGGGCCAGCGAAACCCAGGATAAGCAATACGATGCCTGCATCGAATCCTTAGACGATGTCTACTCCTCTCATCCGATCGCTTTCGACGGGAGCGAAGAAAGCAAGCTCATCAAAGACAAACTCGACCCAACCTACGATCACGCGGTCAAATACGACGGCACCTATTACGGCGTCCTTTGGTCCTCCTCCCCTTGCGGCATGGTCGCCAACACCAAAGTCCTCGCGGATTACAAACTTTCTCTCCCCCGCACGACCGACGAGCTCTTCGCTTGCTTCGACACCATCTACGCGAAAACCTCCCAAACCGGTGTCTACCCCTTCTCCTGGGGCGGATACAACTCCTCGGGCTATTCCCTTTTCGCCGTCTATCCCTGGCTCGCCCAGATCCTTGGCAAAGAGGGCTACACCCAGTTCATGACCCTGCAGAAGGATCAAAACGAAATCACCCAAGATGACATCGACACGGGCTATACCTGGTATCAGAAAGACGAGATATACACCCCGCTTTCCCTGATCGATAAGCTCTATAACGTCGACACCTCCACTGCCAACAGCGAGAACGAGACCCACGCCAAATCCCATTATAACGTCGTCACCGGCAAAGCCGCCTTCACTTGCGACGGGGAGTTCTTCTTCAACGAAGTCAAGGCCAACTACCAGAAATATCTCAACGACATCACCTTCATCAACACCCCCGTCAGCTCGAGTTTGGGGACTGCGCTAGGGATAAGCGATGAGCAGCTCTCGACCATCATCGGTCTCTACGACGAGGATAAAACGGTCGAAGAAGCAGTCAGCGCCACCTCGCTCAGCCAAGAGATCGTCGAAAGGGTCTATGAGGCTAGAGGCGCCCATTTCGAGAAAGCCTACGCCAACGCCTACCTCACCAAAGGCTCCACGAAAGCCTCAGTCGCCAAACTCTTCCTGCGCATGCTCTGCAGCAACGATTTTGGGAAGGTCTTCAACGAAACCGCCTATGGGGCCTCGGTCTACGCCGACAGTAACACCATCGAAAGCGAATACCCCTTCGTGAACGGGGTAAGCAAAGTCATCAACGGGCAAAGCGCCTGGATGGTCAATAACGCCAGGAACGTCGGGCTGCGCTTCAACGCCAACATCCAGACCTACGTCCAATATGGCGACACCATCGTGAAAAACATCGTCGCCAAAGGCTCTTCCGAAGTCATCAGCGACATCAAGACCAACATGACCTCAGAATATTGGGCGAAGACCCTCAAAACCGCGGGATATGACGTTAGCAAATAACCTCAAAAGGCATTACAAGCTAGCCTATTCCATGGAAGACCGCCAGGCCTTCCCCTTCTGCTACTTAATGCTTTTGATCCCGGTGGCGCAGTTCATCGTCTTCTGGGTGGTCGTCAACATCAACTCCATCATCTACGCCTTCACCGATTCCTTCGGCGCGTTCACGCTAGAGAACTTCCAGAACGTCTTCATCGCCTTCGTGAAAGAGGATTCCCACGGCTGGGTGCTTGGGGAGATCCTAGGCAAGACCGTTCTCTACTGGTTCATCGTCAACATCGTCTGCACCCCGCTCATCACCCTGTCCACCTATATCCTTTATAAAAGGATTCCAGGCCATAACTTCTTCCGCATCGTCTTCGCGATACCCGCGATCCTTGGCTCGGTGGTCTGGACGAGACTAGTCTCAATTCTCGTCGGCGGAGGAGAGATGGGCGGCCCCATCATCTCCCTTCTCATGCACATGGGCATCGACATCCCTAAAGACATCATGCGCAGCGGCTTCTTTTCTAGCGACAGCACCGCCTACATCACGATCGTCCTCGTCAACACGATCCCCCATCTCATCGCCTGCGACATCGCCCTCACTGGCGCCTACACCCGCATCCCGAAAGACCTCGTCGAGGCCGCTCATCTTGATGGGGTGGGTTTCTTCGGGGAATTCCTCCATGTGGCCATCCCTACGGCCTGGCCGACGCTAGTCATCAGCCTCGTCAGCGGCTTATCGACGATCTTCACCGCGGACGGATGCGTCTTCCTCTACACCATGGGCGAGCACAAAACCGCGACCATGGGCTTCTACCTCTACTATTGGGTCTACAACATCTCCTCAAGCCCGAACATGTCCAACCAATACGGTTTCCCAGCGGCTTTGGGCTTGCTGCTGACCTTGATGACCATGCCCATCATCCTTTTGGCGAAGCGCTTCTTAGAAAAGGCGGTGACTGAAAAATGAACTATTCCCGCAGCCAGAAGATGAAGCCGAGCTTCGGCGAGATGATCTACTCTAAATTCTCCCGACGCACCAAAAGCGAGAACATCGTCTTCACCGTCTACTTCATCCTCTTCATTCTCTTCGCCGCTTTCTCGATTTTCCCTCTCTTCTATTGCTTCATGAACTCCATGAAGACCCTAGATGAGCTCTACGGCTCAGACCCCCTCTCTTTCCCCAGCCAATTCAAGCTCGATCAGTTCGCCCAGGCCATCAAGGAATTTGAGGTCGACGGGGTCGGCTTCTGGGAGATGCTATGGAACTCCTGCTGGCAATGCTTCGGCTCCAGCGCCCTTAATATCCTAGCCTCGCTTCTGGTCGCCTATCCCTTGGCCCGCTACAAATTCCCGGGGAACAAAATCATCTACTTCATCATCATTTTCCGCATCACCATCCCGATCATCGGCACCGCCCCGGCCCAATATCGTCTGTTCAAGACCTTCGACATGCTCGATAACCCGAGCCTGTTCTGGATGGCCTGGCTCTCCGGCTTCGACATGAGCGCGCTGATCTTCTATAGCTATCTGAAGAACATCGACAAGTCTTACAGCGAAGCCGCCTATCTCGACGGGGCGAACCGCCTGCAAGTCATGTTCCGGGTCATCTTGCCCCAGATCCTGCCTTGCATCATCGCCCTCTACACCACGCAGGTGCTCGCGACCTGGAACAACTACCAGACCCCGATGCTCTACATGCGTTCCTACCCCAACCTGGCCTATGGCCTATACAAATTCGAATCCATTGTTTCCAACAGCGCGGATATGTCCATGTCGACCTATTACGCTTCCGTTTGCCTTGCGGCCATCCCGCCGATGATCCTTTATGCGATCGGGCAAAGGAAGATGTTGGAAAACGTTTCTGCAGGAGGCATCAAAGGATGAAAGCCAAAAATCTGTTTCTCACTTCAGCCCTGCTTTTAGCGAGCCTGCTTCCAGGCTGCTCGAGCCAAGACCCTTCGCAAACCTCTCTTGGGGTGAGCTATATCGGGGAAGACCCCTCAAGCCTAAGCGTGGCCATCGAAGACATGGCCGACTTCAACGCTTATTTCTCCATTCCTAACGGAGTAAGCGCCAGTATCGAAATCACCACCCCAAGCGGAAATAGACTCACCACCACCTCGCTTTATTACCAATTCGATGAGGTCGGCAGCTACACATTTGTCTTCACCTTCGAAGGGGCTAACGGAGTGAAGGAAAGCTACACCCTCAACATCGAATCGCTTCCCCCTGCCCCTGACGTAACCCCGGCCACCAACGGGGTGAGCGTCAAAGTCGGGGCGAGTTTGACTTTCGAGGAGATTTACAATCGCAGCGGCATCATCGCCCTCCCTCTTGCCTACACGACCATCGATTTCGAATCCGTGACCTATGGCAACGAGACGATCTCCGTCGACTCCTATTCCGTCGACGAGAAAACCACGAAGATCGAAGAGGGGACGACCTCCTACACCTTCTCTGATCCCGGCACTTACACCTTTAACCTCAACATCCATAACGCCGCAGGATATGAGCTGACCACCATCAACGTCACCGCCACCGATTCTGACGGGGCGAGCTGGGGAGAGGGGATCACCAGCAAAAGCGCCTACGCAGGGGACAAAGACAACTGCGTCAAGCTCCTTTCAGGCTCTTCCTCATCTTCCTTGTCTTATATCGGTTACGAAGAAGACCTCTCCTTAGCCAAAGACACCTTCTACACCGTCTCCACCCGCTTCCGGGGCAAAAACGCCCCGCAGATCATGCTGCTGGCGGATTCTGCCGATGGGGAAGTAGGCTCCGGACACGGGCTAGTCTGCTCTTTGGAGCAAATGGCCCCTTATGATGGCATGCGCATTTACGGGCCCGACCGCCTGCGCTTTTCTACCCCCATCGCCTATCGCTCGGGAACCTTCGGCAGGGATGATTTAAGCAGCAAGTCGATCTACGACTGGAACGTGGTCATCACCAAGCTCTCCGAGACCAAGCTCGGCGTCCGCAGCTACCTCTACGAGGAAAAGGAAGAGGGGAAAGAACTCGTCGGCTTCTTCGACTGGATGTCTTTCGCCTACGCCCACGAGATGAAGGGCAAAACCGTTTTCCTCGGCTCGAGCCAATTCGGGAACGTCATCTTCGAATTCGAAAAGCCCTACCTTTCCGACAAAGCCGGGAATAGGGCCGTGGAGGAATAAGCCATGCAACTCAAAAAGATTCTTTATGTTATGGCGGCGCTGACGCTGAGTGCCTGCGCCACCACCCCCTCTTCTTCAAGCGAGAGCGAGCCCCCAGCAAGCTCCATCGACACCTCAAAGGCCCCGGATTATTCCTCATCCTCAAAGAAGATGACGATGTATTCCTACGCCGCTCCCAACAAAGGCTTCTACACCAAAGACGGGACGATCTATCAGACCAAAGACGAAAACGGCAACCCCATCACCTTCCAGACCAAGGAGATGTACCAGCAATACAAAGACGCCGGCTTCGACTATCTCCTCATCGACGCCAACGACCCCTATAACGGGGAGGATTGGGAAAGCTCGAGCGTCAAGAAACTCTTCGATCTCGCCGAAAGCGTCGGGCTGAAGACGATTCTCTTCGACCAGAGGATCTACAAGCTTTCCACTTCCGAGACCCCCATCGTCGGCGAAGGCTATGCCTATGCAAGCCAAGAAGAGCTCGTCGCCTATTTGAAAACCTGCATCCAGGATTATTCAAAGCACCCTGCCTTCCACGGCATCATGCTCAAAGACGAGCCAAGCTATCTTTCTTTCCCCGCGATCGGTGCCCTCTATAAAGGCATTAAGGAGATAAGCTCGGACATCTTCGTCCAATGCAATCTCTTCCCCTGCAATCCTAGCGTCGCCTCCTCTTACGAAGAAGGCGCCACTTCCGATGGCCTGCTTAGCCATTATCGGAACTACGTAAGCGGCTTCGTCGAGGCCACTGGGGCGAGCTACATCATGGTGGACTCCTACCCCATGAGAGTGAAAGATGGCGACATCAATAGCCCTCAACTAGACATCAACCACCTTCCGACGATGCAAATCTGCGCCGAAGTGGCCGAAAAGGAAAACTTAGAGCTTTATCTAGTCGTCCAATCCTCCTCCTGGACCAATAACGGGGTGAGGAAGACCCGTCCGGTCACCTTGAATGACCTCTATTGGCAGTGGAACGTCGCTCTTGGCTTCGGGGTGGACCAAATCAGCTACTTCACCTATATGCGCCGTCCTAGCAACTCCTCTACAGGGGAAAGCTTCGATGACGGCACTAGCTTCGTCACAAGCAACGGCAAGACCACCCCGCTGTATGACTGGGCGAAAACCTATCACCCCGGGATCAAAAGCCTCGCCAGCGTCACGATGAACTTCTCCTATAATGGCCTTTGCTCCTATCTAAATTCCACTAGCGCCGCTTGCGACGTGAGCTTCCTAAGCAATGTCAAAGACGCGGAAAGCTTCAAATACGTGGACATGGAGAAGACCGAGAACGATTCCAAATCGATTCTCCTTGCCACGGAGATGATCGACAAATCAAACAGCCAGTATGGCTATATGTGCGTCAACGCGACCGATCCGGTGACCACCAGCTCCAAATCCAAAAGCGTCGTCGCCTTCAAAGAGGGGGTCGACGCGGTCAGAGTCATCGACGATGAGGGGAATATCAGCGACTTCGCTGCAAGCTCAGGAACCTACACAGTCGAGCTTGAGCCCGGAAGAGGCGTGTTCATCATGCCTTATTCCTATTGAGGAAGGAGGAAAGAAATATGAACCTCAAAGCCAAAGCAAATGCCCTCTTCCTGCTTTCCGCCACCGCTTTAAGCGGGGCGATCGCCCTTTCCTTGAACCTCTCTTCCCCAATCGAGGCCAAGCCTCTCCACGCGGAAGAAGAGACCATCAAAACCCTTTCGATCTTCGGCAGCCAGAAGTCCAATAGCGATGAAGCCGCAGGCGGAGCCAACGGCATGTTCTACCGCGTCTACGCAACCCAAGGCATCGTCGCCTGGGGAAAGGAATACAAAGGGGCGGCCTATGATGCTTCCGGCAACAAATACGACGTCCTCGTCCGCAACGTCGCTGGCAGCGCGAAGCTGGAAGATGGAACAGCGGTCCACGTCCTCGACATCAAGATGGAAGGGACTTTCCTAAGCCCCCTCATCCTCAAGAAAAGCACCGTCTTCGTACAAACTGACGACGAGACCAGCAAACTGAGCTTCGATAAAAGCTATCAGCTCACCCACGTCGCGGATTGGACGCCAGCAACGGTCAGCGAATACGCTGAGCCTAAGCTCACCGCCATCCATGATTGCTTCAAAAGCTGCGACGACCCGGCGGAAGGAGGGAGCAGCGGCATGTTCTACCGCCTCCATTTGGAGCTAGGCACCACCGCTTATAACGCCACCTACTCCGGAGCCGTCTATGACCAATACGGCATCAAATACGAAATCACTTTCCTTGACCGGGGAAGCGAAGACGTCAGTGATGGGGAAACCACGACTAAATACCGCATCGTCGATCTGCAGATGGCAAGCGCTTTCCTCCCTGAGGTCTATATCAGCAGCGACACCGTCTTCACCAACCTCTCCAATGAGGGCGATTGCTTCTCCTTTAAAAAGAACTACCGCATCGCTCATGTCAAGAACTGGTCGCCGGCTATGGTAGAAGAAGTCGACGAGATCGTCATGGCGGCGAGCATGGAGATCGATACCTCCTCTTCTTTAGAATGCAACGAAGCGGAGAAGCGCTTCCGCTTCTTGGTGGAAGATACTATCGTCAGCGAAGGAGCGACCTATTCAGGTCAAGTCTATGACATCTACGATGAATCTTACGACGCCACCTTGGAAGCAAAAGGCATCGATGAGACCAGCAAAAAGCGGATCGTCGATTTGAAACTCTCGACCTGGAAGAGCCCCTTCGTCCTTAAGACGACCACTCTCTTCATTTCCACCGACAACCCCAACTTCAAGTTCACGATGGACAAGCAATACCTTCTCAGCGCGACAAAAGAAAGCAAAACAAGCGTGCAGGTCTATAAGGGCCCAGTCTCCGTCTCGCTTTCTACATGCATGCTTAACGAAACAATCGACTTCGGGGAAGCGAGCTTCGACGTCCCTCTTTGCTATTCTACCGGAGACAACGTGCCCGCTTATTTCGCTAGGGGAACCTTGACCCTGACGCAAAGCGAAACCAAAGACGGGAAGACCGCCTTCACGCTCAAGATGCAGGCAAGCGGAGGCTTGGAATCGTTCCTCATCCGCAAAAAGAACCTGCTCGCTTCTAATAACGCAAACCTGCCCATCATCGAAATCGATAAGGACTATGAATGCAAGAAGCAAGAAGACGGCAGCTATCTCCTTGACGAGGTGAGCCAGAGCGAAAGCGCCTCCTTTTCCTTAGGGAACTCGCGCTGGGCAACCTCGCTAAAAAACGATGACTACACCAATCTCGTGAGCTTTGACTACTCAGCCCTAAGCGGCCTCCACTCCTTGAGGAACAACACCCCATATTATGGCAAGGTGTATTCGCAAAGCGGCGCGGAGATCGAGGCGAAGATCATCGTCTTCGAGGTCGAGGAAGTCATCGACACCACCTTATTCCGCTGCGGCATCTACATCGCTTCGGAAGAGCAGGAATTCATCTTGAAGAAAGAGACCCTCTTCAGTCGCGATACCAGCAGCCAATGGAGCTCAAGCGGCCCCGCGGCAATCTTTTCGGGCTATGATTATGACATCGCCTTCACCCCTGATAGCGCCCGCATCAGCAAATCCATCGTCGGCTCCTCGAAAGACAAGACGACCGATGAGGCGCCCACGATCCGCTACGAAGGGGAGAAGACGCTCTACAAGAAAGAAGGGGATAGCGCCCCGCTATTCATCGTAAGCGCCGCCGACGCCTTCGGAATGGATGTCCTCGTTGACCGCATCTACAGCGAAGGCGCAGTCGACTCTAGGGGAAGGCTAACAAAGGGCGAGCACACCTGCTCCTTCATCGCCAAAGACTCTTACGGTAACACGGCTACCCTAGTCATCACCCTCATCGTCGAATAAACTCACCCCACAAGGGAGAAAGGCGAGTTCCTATGGAAAATCGCGAAAAATTCATCCTAACCTACTTTGCCTTCTCCCCGGTGGAGTATGAGCAAAGCCTCATCCGCTTCTCAAAAGAGGCCCTGATCAACCTCCTTCCTACCTATACCTACGACCCCGCCAAACATTCTTTGGCCCGTTTCGAAGAATATCTAAGCAAAGCGGAGGAGGAAAACCTCCCCGTTTTGCTTTACGACGCCCGTATCTCCTACAAGGCTTTGAAAGAAAAGGGCGAGGAAAGCTTCCGACTTGATTTAGATGAAAGCTTGAAGGTCGCTTCAAAGCATAAGAACGTCCTTGGCTACTTCCTTGGCGATGAGCCTTATGAGAAGGACTTCCCTTATTTGATCCGCTGCAACAAAATCATCGCAGAAAAAGCGCCGTATCTCTCCAATTACGTGAATTTCTTCCCCTATTTCAACCAGAAAAGCCAGAAGGACATCTACTCCTTTTCGATGGAAGAATACCCTATGGTCCTTGCTCGTCTTCTTAAGGAATCCGGCCTCAAACTCTGGGGGATGGACCATTACGGGATCCTCTGGGAATATGGCAGAGAAAGAGGGGTCGAGGAGTTCTTCAAGACGATTGACATCATGAAGAAAGTCGCCTCGCTTTCAGGTCTTTCTCCTTGGTTAGCGGGATGCTCTATCGGGCACTTCCAGATGGCCCATCCTCATTATGAGGACTTCCGTTACGTCTTATCGCTTGCCTTCCTTTCCGGCTTCTCCGGGGTCAGCTGGTACAAATTCGCCGACTCCGGTTTTGGGTTAAGCGCCTTGTTTAGCGGATCAGACGGGCTCTTCCCCGTCACGTTGAACGGCAAGACCAGCGCGACCTACGATGAGCTAACTCTTGCCCAGCTTTGGTTCAAAAGGAAATTCTCCCAATATGAGAATCTGACTTACCTGCGTTCCCTTCAAGTGAATTTTTCAGGCCACCAAATCGAGGACTTCTCTCCTAATGAGGAGATCCTCGATTTCCATAGCGATCACTCTTCCCCCTTCTTGCTCTCCGTTTTCATAGACGAGAGGGGAAAACGCTACTACTTCGCGATGAATCTGAACCAAGAGAAAGCAGACGCCATCCATTTCTCTTTCTCCGCTACCTCCAACTACAAAAAGGGATCCTGCTGGCTTAGACCCGGCGAAATGGCCCTCATCAGCAATGAAAAATAAGCATCGTTACTACGAACTCATCTCCTATAAGAAAACCCACCGCGGAAGCGGGGATTTCAATGGCCCAGAAAGTTCCTTCTCTTTAAAGGAGCAGCTTGATTATCTAGAAACTTTCGCGACTGACTACTCTTCTTTCATCGACGCCAAGCTAGACCAAGAAGTCATTGAGGAAGAAGAGCTTTCCAAATGGAAAGAGAAAATCAAGCCGCAGGAGAACGCGTTCAGAAAAAGGGAATACCTCAAAGACCTAGAGGCCTATGCACAGGTGGAAGGGGAATATGAGTACCTTCATCCCTTCACTTCCCGTTGCCAGATAAAAGGGCGGAGAATTTGCCTCACCGGGCAAGGGGTTTACCCAGCTTCGGGCTTCGTCCTCGAGCTAGGCTCCCCTTTTGCGAAGATGGAGCTAAAAATCCGCATAAGCGAGGATTTTGCGACCCCTCTGCGGGGCAAGAAGACAGTCACCGCGATGGGGAAGGTCTTAGAATTCCGTAACGGCATAGAGGAAATCATCCGCCTCCAGTTCTATAGCGATGGCTCTTTGGACGCGCGGACGTTAGAGAAAGACATCTATCATTACACCAATCACGGAATCGCTTCTTTCCCTTTTGGGGAAGACAACGACCTTCATCTTTTCTTTTCAGAAAAAGAGGTGAAAATCTCTTTCCGCGGCCAAAAGGCAAGCTTCCCCTGCGCGACTTTGCCTAACCTCTTGATGGGAAGCTCCGGCTTCTACCCCATGGGGGACATGGAAGTCGAGTTGACGCACGTCTATGACAAAGAAGGCAAAGAGATCGACCCTTTCAAGAAAGCCAGCAAGAAAGAAACCCGTTGCTTAGAGAAGGTGGACCTTCCTTTTGGGATTGGGGGACAAGCTAACGCCTTCTCTACCTTGATTCTTAAAAAGAGCTTTAAGCACCAAGAAAACGGAAAGGATCTTTATCTTCATCTCTCTTGCCTTGACCCTTGCGGGAAGGCGGTTATCAATGGCCACGAATTCCCTTGCCCCGACTTCCTTTCGCAGGAATTCAACTTGACCCCTTACCTAAAAGAAGGAGAAAACGAGCTAGAGCTATTTGTGGAACCCCGCTGTAGCGAGAACTTCTGTTCCTGGCACCGCGGCAAAGACCCCAATTACGGATGGTTCGCCGGGGAGGCTTATCTAGAGGAAAGAAGCAAAGAGGCCTATCTGGCTTTCGTCAAAATCGAAACGTTAAAAGGCAGCCTAGCGAGAGTCTCTCTCGACGTTTCTAGCGGCTCTCCAAGAAAGGTTCTTCTAGAGACTTATTGCGATTCCTCTCTCCGTAAAAGCGAGGAATTCGCTTTAGAGAAAGGGCTCACCCATCTGGAGTTTGAGGCGGATTTCCAAACAAGCCTTTGGAGCCCAGAAAGGCCAGATCTGCATGATATTCGCTTCGATTTATTGGAAAAAGGCCGCAAAAGTGACTCCTTTTCTTTGCAATATGGCTTCCGGACCATCGCGCAAAATCATGGGGATTTGCTGCTAAACGGTTCCCCTTATGTCTTAAAAGGGGCACTGCTCATGCTCTACCCCTGGCCGATTGAAGAACTGCCTTTGCAACATCTTTGCCCCAGCGAGGAAACGATTCTAAAAGAGGCTTTGAAAGCCAAGGCGATGAACTGCAACACCGTGCGCATGCATATGCTGGGGTATGGGAACGCCGAGGAGAGATATGCGCGGATCTTCGACGCGGTTGGGCTAAACGTGATCTGGACGACCCGTTTCATCGATTCTTTGGCTACCTGCCTTTGGGACCCTTCGTGGCGGCAGAAAGAAGGCTACGCCCACCAGATCAAAGACGTGATCAACCACCCTTCCATCATCATCTACGAAGGCCTCAACGAGCAAGGGATGTATCAAAAAGACATCGACGCGTCTTACCGCGCCTTCCTCGCGCTGAAGGATGTCGATTCCTCGCGCCTACTTTCCCCGATCTCCCATCTTTATTACGCGGCCGACTCCTATGACCTAGGCTGCTTCTATTACAAAGACGCGGGAAAGGAAAACCAATTCGGCGAGGCAGTTCAATCCGATCCCTCCTGGAACGATTCTTTGATCGTCCGTTCTAGCCACGCCTACAATTGGCTGCTTGGCTATGGGCTTGGCTACGACAAACTGAGAAAACAAGATTGGTCAGGTTACCTCGATCTTCTCCAGAGCAAAAAGGCCGCTTATCTCGTCAGCGAATACGCGATCATCGGCAGGGCGAACCCTAAGACGAAAAACGCCCAAGCCTTCTTCAATCCAGACTCTTATGAATATGGCGACGAGAAAACGCTTGGCTATGACTTCTCCTCTAATTTCCTGCTCTCTCAGGCCTATCAGGCACTAGCCGCCAAAAGCGCTTCGAAGAAAATGCTCGGAGACGGGGTCGACGGTTTGCTTTGGTGCGCCCTTTCTAGCGGTGCTAACGAAGGCTCTTATCTGAAGCCTCCTTTCGATTACCAAGGCTATCCCAAACTCTCTTTCTACGCCTTAAGGGAAGTTTTCCAAAACGCGGTCTGCTTCGATGAGTCGACCGACCTCCTCTGGGGGGAGGATCATTTGCTCCGCCCTCTTTTATACGGGTGTCCAGACGGAAAGACCTATCAAGTTTCCATCACGATTGAAAACCTAAAAGGGGAGGCTATCAGAAAGCTAGCTTTCGACCCTGTTCAATTTGACCGATCCGTGGTCAAATTGGAGGCAAGGGAGATAGGGGATTTGCAAGATGGCTACTACCGTATCGTCTACGAGGTGAAGGAAGCATGAAATGCGAACTGGAAAAAGAATATCTGCTGCCTAAGCGAATCGCCAGCCAACAAGGGCGCATCGAGAACGCAGAATGCCTGCTTAGCAACCAGGGAAGAGTGATTTTCATCCAAGAGAGCAACGTCGCCACGTTCTATGGCCCCTGCTTCATCGTCTTGGATTTCGGCGAGGAAATCCAAGGAGGAGCGCGCATCCTCTCCCATAAATTCTGCCCAAACTACCATCAAAGAATCCGCCTGCGCTTTGGCGAATCCTTTGGGGAGGCGAATGCCGAATTAGGCGAGAAGAACGCGACCAACGACCATTCTATTCGCGATCTTTCCTTCACCCTGAATCACCTCTCCGATTTTGAGTTTGGGAAGACGGGGTTCCGTTTTCTGCGCATCGACTTCTTGGATGAAGGGGAATATCGGATAAAGAACATCTACGCCTCCTACACACATACCAAGCTGAAGGCATCGGGGAAGTTTGTCTCTAATGACGTTACGACGAACGCTATTTTCAAAGCCGCGGAAAGGACCATCTACCTGAATCTCCAGGAAGAGCTTCTTGAGGGGATAAAACGCGACCGTCTGGTCTGGATGGGAGACATGCAGCAAGAGGTCGAGGCCATGGTCTGGCTCTACCCAGAAAATGACTATATCAAAAGAGCCGTGACTCTTTCCCTTGAAAAGAACCCCTTGCCCTGTTGGTTTGGGAATATTCCCACCTACTCCTTCTGCCTGCCCCAGATTCTCTTCGAGCATTATCTCCACACAGGGAATCCTTCTTTATCCTTGGCGAGCATGGATTACCTAGAAGGGATCGTAAGGCAGCTTGATCCCTGCGTGAGCGAAGATGGGCGCATCGATTATTCATTAGGTCAAGCCAAAGCAAGAGAAGGCTTCTTCTTCGACTGGCCCTCAGCCGGGATGGACGAGGAATGCCAAGAAGCGAACCGCTTCATCTTCCTTTTAGGATTAGAAAGTTATGACAAACTAAGGAAAAGCCTTGGGCTAAAAAAAGATGAAATTAGCGTCTTTTTGCAGCGAAAACTCCGCAGAAGCCCCTTAAAAAACCTTCAGATTAAGAGCGTCGTCGCCCTGGGCTACCTCGCTAAAATGATTCCGGAAGAAGTGGCGAGAGAAAAGCTTTTAAAAGACGGGGCAAAAGGGGTTTCCATTCATTACAGCTACGTGATTTTTAAAGCCATAGCCGAGCTCTCCTCCGCAAAAAAAGCATTGGAGATTTGCAGCGAATTCTATGGGGCGATGCTCTCTAGAGGCGCCACGACGTTTTGGGAGAACTTCGATTTGGGTATGTTAGAAGGAAGCGGAGCGATCGATATGCCCACCCCCAAGGGAATGAAAGACATCCACGGGGATTTCGGCGACCATTGCTATAAAGGCTATCGCCTCTCGCTTTGCCATGGCTGGTCCGTCGGCCCAATCCCTTTCCTCTTCGACAACGTTTTGGGCGTAAAAGTCTTAGAGCCTGGATGCAAAGTTTTGTCCATCCATCCTGATTTAGGCAACCTAAAGGAACTATCCGCGAGCTTCCCCACCCCTTATGGGCTCGTAAGTATCGAAACCAAAAACGGGGCGGATACCAAGATAACCGCCCCAAAGGAAATCAGAATAGTCGAAAGATAGAAAACGGGTTCAAGGAAGGACTTCCACACCTTCTGGCACGGAGATCTCGGATACGACTTTCCCGTCTTCAAGACGATGGGTGATACGAAGGGGCCCATAAACGGTAGGCAAAGTGCCTGAGACTTCCTTTAAGCCGCAGAGCTTGGGCTCAAGACGGATTTTCTTATAGCCAGGCTCCACCATTTTGATGCCGAGGATATAGTCATAAAAGAAAGGCAGGAATCCGCTCGACCAGCCATGGCAAAGGCTATGACGGAGGCCCAAGTAGCAATATTTCCCGTAATCGGCGTGGATGTTCTTCCTTTTTTCATCTGGCAAAGAGGTGATCGGCAAAGGATTGTCTTTAAGCCAATCCATGTCGAAATCCTCCCAGAAGGTCGTCGTCCCCATATCAAGCATCGCCCCGTAATATTCTTTGATGATCTTAAGCGCAAGCTCGCCTTGATTCATTTTCTCTAGGGCTTCGACGATGACGCAGCTCATGAAGGTGGTCATGCCTTGGCTAAGGCCTTCTTCGATGTTCTTCAAAGCGGTCTTTTGATCAAGGCGATTAGCCAAAACGCCGAGGGCGTTGACTTGCTTTAGCTTAGACGGAGCGTAGATGTGCTTATCCAAACGAGAAAGGATGGAGGCAGTCACTTGAGAGGATTCCCCCGCTTCTTCTAATGGTTTAGCGAGGCTTTCCATGGTGTAAGTCAAAAGGTAACGCCAGCCCTCTTCGCTGTCTTTGCTCCCGTTGGAAGGCCAATCGATGAAATATTCGTTGTCCGCATAATAGTCAAAAGAAGACTTGGAGAAGTCTATGCTTCCATCCTCCATGACGATTTCATCGAAGGCGTGGATCAGTTTTTTGACATAAGGAAGCTTCTGCTTGAAATAATCCCCGTTCCCGGTCAATGCGCAATATTTGCACAAACAAAGCAGCCACCAGGCGGAATAAGAAGGGATGTGATTGACCCAGCAGTTTTCGAAGCTGGTGATCATATCGAGGACGATTCCTAGCTGCGGGGCATCCCCAAACAAGGCAAAAGCGCCAAGTAGTTCCGGGTAGAAATCCCCAATCCAGACGGCCCTGTCGCGTTTGATGCCATCCCAAATGGCATCGGGGCGGACGCAAAGGGAGATCGTCTTCGCCGCGGCTTCATAAATCGCATTGATCCGCGCATCGTCGCAATGGAATTCCCCGACCCGAGTAAGGCCGTTGGGAGTGGGCTCAGCGAAGATGGAGACAATCTGAGCCACAGCCCCTTCCACCACATCGATTCGGGCAAAACGGAAACCAGTCTCGGTCGTCGAGAAATCGCTAAGCTGAGAGAAAGGGTAAACCGCATCGCGAATAGCGTGGTCATTGGTCGCGTTCTTCTCCCCGATTTCGGCGCAGACTTCATAAGCGGATTCCCCAGTTCTGATTCTGATCTTGCCGGGGGCGTTCCTTGCGAAAAGGACATGCAGCCTGCCGCAGATCTCCTCCCCGAAATCAACGAGGACGTATCCGCCCTTCAATATCCTGCAAAAAGGGGCCTCAAACAGGTGAGTTCCCTTTTTGAAGTTTTCCTCCAAGACCTCCAAATCAGAAGATAAAGAACTGGTTACGATGTTTTTGAAATTCAACTTTTCCATGGGAGCGCCTTTCCTTAAGCCGGGGGTATTCTAAGCCTTTTTACCATAAAAAGCCCCCGAATTCCCTTCGAGGGCCCAGAAAAGAAGGAGGAGAATTACTTTTCTTGTTTTTTACGCTTTGCAAAGAGCACGAGCGCGGCGCTCGCGCCAAGGCCAAGCGCAAGCGCGGCGACGGTCGGAATGACGTAATTCGTCCCGTCGTCACTTACAACGGCGCGGATGCCGGATTTGCTTCCGTTATCGCCATTTGCGGCGGCCCAGGCGGTGTAGCGTGCCTTCATATCAGAGTAAGAAGAATCGTTTTGGAAGAGGATCTTCGCCCCGTTAGAAAGAGCTTCGTAAGCGGTTTTGGCCGTGGCGTAATAGCCTGTCTCGCCTGCGCAGAGTCCGCTACCGGCGTCTGTTGCTGCGATTTCAGGATGCATATAGTTGGTAACGAACTGATCGGCTTCTGTTTTTACCGCCGTTTTCGTGGCAAGCACAGGAAGGGCGCCATCACCTTCAAAGGTAACGAAGTAATCATCTTCGAATTTGAGAATGGTGTTCTTATCGTCGCTTTTCACGAAGCGAGTGTCTTTGCTGATAATGAAGTGATTCGTCCATTCCGTGAATTTCACGCCCAATTTGTGGCGTCCGGTCCCATCTAGAGTGCTGCTGCCAAGGTTCGTTAAGACAACGGAATATTCTTTGCCGGTAATATCGCAAACATTTCCGTTATAAACATCGCTATACGCGGTAACGCTTTGGGTCACATAGACGAGGTATCTCATGCTTGACGAAGAGTTAAGCGCTTTGTCAGATGCTTCGTTATTTATGGTCTTCCCGTTTCCATCAAAAGCCGCGATGGTTTTAACGGTTTCCGTGGAGCCCGTATATTCGGCGATGGTAACAGGGGAACCATTCTGAACGAACGTCAAGAGATAATCTTTGTCGAAGGAAAACGTATCTGTAGAATCGTCGCTTTGGGTAAAAACTGTATCCTTTTTAATAATGACTTTGTTCAAAAACGTTGTAGGAAATTGCAAATCTAACTTGTGATATGTCGTACCCAAAGAAGTATCACCGCCAAGATTTTTAAAGGTGATATCGTGCGAAGCACCATCGACATCATAGACAACACCTTGATAGGTTTTGTCATAAGTGGTCTTTGCAAGCGTAACCAAAAGTCGATAAAACATCCCGCTCGATCCACCGTATGATGCACTATCCGAAGCAGATAGGCTGCCAAAAATCTCAACTGTCTTCGCGGCCTCAGCTTTGACATTTATGACGTCGTCGCCTGCAAAAGAGGTCGCCACCGGCGTAGCAATAGCAGGAAGCGCGAGCAAAAGAGCGGAAGCGCTCAACAATAATGTTTTTCGGTTCATAGAATACCCCCTTAATTGATGTGTGTCGTATTCCCGAAACTGCAGTTATCATAGTGAAAGCGTTGACTTGGAAATATAAGAATTTATCATATGGATATCAAAATTTAGTATGTTCAATAAAGCGGATTTCCATGACATCAACCTGCAAAGAAGGAAAAATCCCATCCTTTCCTTCAGCTATACCGAGCTAGACGATGAGCCCTCGATCTTCCACGCCCACCAGAACTTTGAGATCATCATCCCTAGAAGCGGCGCGGGGCTCATCGTCGGGGTGGCGAGTTCCTTCCCCGTGGAAGAAGGCTGTATCTACGTCATCCCCTCCAACGCCACCCATACGGAGAAGAAATTAGGTAAGGAATCGACCTTCAAGTATTACGCCTTGAAGACGACCAACGCGATCCGCCTAGAAAGCAACGCCTTCCTCAAAATCAAACTCGAGCCCTCTTTGATGAGAACTTTGCTCACTCATCTAAAAGGGGCTTATGACAGCTTCATCCAATATCCCGATGACCCTGTTCTTTCTTATTTGGACGTCCTCTCTTTCTATTTGCTGCTCATCAACAAGCTCAAGGAGATGGGCTATCAGATCGAAGACGACAAGGACAAGCTCCGCTCCTCCTTCGTCTTCGAGATCCAAAGCTATCTGAATTCCTCTTACCACGAAGACATCGAGATGAACGCCCTAGCTAAACGCTATGGCATGTCGCGCTCCTCTTTAGAGAAGCGCTTCAAGAAGGAAACGGGCATCACCCCGAAGGAATATCTTTCTAGACGCCGGCTAGAATCGGCGAAATACCTCCTTTCGACGACCGATTATTCAATCGGGCAAATCGCTTCCCTCTGCGGCTTCTCCACCTCGGCCTACTTCATCTACTTCTTCCGCCAGGAGACTGGATCAACCCCCAAGCACTTCCGCGAGCTTTCCTTGTCTTCTGCGAAATAAAAATCGCAGAAAAAACCTTTGCCAATGGCATTTTTTACCCACATTATATGTGGGTATGAAAAATCAAAAGACCCTTTTGCTCGCCTTATCCGCTTCCTTGTTGCTTGTTAGCTGCAATAACAGTCAAGGCAAAACCGATTCTTCCACGGAGACGGCTTCAGTCTCTATCGACCCTTCTTATAAGAGCTCGGTGAAGAATTACCTGAAAATCCTGACCAAAATAAAGAACTACACCTTGAAGGAAGAAGTCTCTTCCACCGCTTCAAGCGCCAAAAACTCCGCGACCATCTATTACGGCGAGGATTTCTATTACTATGACGCAAGCTACACTCTCCCCTATGGCTACATCTCCTGCGCGGATGGGGTTTACCGCATCCACGAGAATAGCGGCAAGCTCATCGGCGGCGAGCTTGCTTTAGACGAGCAAGGGAGCCCCTACAAGACCCTTTGGAACGACTATTTCTTCTATAGCTTCGCCGATCTAGAAGAAGAGAGCATCGATGCGATCGCTAGCGAAGGCAAAGAGAAAGTCGCGATCACCGGGAAGAAAAATAGGCTCGCCCTGCTTGATCTGCTTGGCCTAGGCTCTGCCTATTATGGGAGCATCGTCTCCTTTTACGGCACGGTGAATGACGACGCTTCCCTCTCGCTGAGCCTAAGCGTCAACGACACCTCCTCCGGGGCTTTGATTAGCGTCAAAGCCAGCGTGAGCGCCCTAGGGTCCACCTTCTGCGGCAAGGTGGAGGAATATCGGGAGAAGAACTCCTACTTCGTGATCGACGAGGATTTCGCTAAAGCCCGCGCCTTGATGAAAAGCAACAACTACACCCATTATTACACCGATGAAGAAGATGATGACAAAATCGTCGGCACCGAGATTTTCAACGAGAACTACTATTTCGTGGAATGGGATAGCAGCTACGCCGCAAAAATGGCAAGCGAAGGCTCTGCCATCCTCTATAGCACCGGGCTCATCGGCATCCGCAACAAGAAGATCAAGGATACCTCTGGGAACTACCACACCTTAAACGGCAGCTACCTGATCTCCTTAAGCGGCGGCGCTTATTCGGTCAACCTCACGAATTATTACAACGAATCCCCTGATATCCCAAGTGTCTATAGCTATCCAAGCCTATTGCAGATGTGGGACGAGGTAGAGCTATTCGAAGAAAGCGAAATCGAAGGGATGGACAAAGCCTATGTCACCGAGGACATCACCCTCATCGAAGACTTCGTCGACATGTTCTTCTTATCGAGCGTCGTCGCTTCCGTCGTCTGCAACGATCTCTCCATCAGCTGGAAAAACCTCGATTCAGAAGACGAGAAGATGATTTGCTTCACTTTAGACACCACCGGTGGCTCGTTAAGTTACGAGTTCTACCACTTCGGAAGCACCTTCATCCCCGCGCTCGATCTTTTCCTAGAAGATCTGGAGTGAGCCCGCGAAATCTCTTCTATTTCCTGCAGGACACAAGAAAAGCTCAGGATCGCTCCTGAGCTTTTTTCTTGGCTAGAAACGGCTCACTCGTCCAAGGTGAACCATTGATATTCGGCGGCGTAATCATCTTCGACGGGATAGCCGATGACGTAATTGTCTTCGCTATCATCCCCGCCAGACCACGTGCTTTCATAGACATAGATGCCGATTAGGCCGTAGTCTTCAAGCATATAGACGCCGATGTCGACGCTATTGCTAGCGGAGCGGACGCTTAAGACCATTCCTCCGCTGTCGCCGATGCCGTAGTTGTAATAGAAGTCGTAGTCGGTCTTCGTGCTCGTGACGGTGACCTTGCCTTTTTTATAGGCCGTGCCATTGATCTCTTTGCCTTCTTCCGAGGTGAAGCTGATGGTCGCGGGGACGAAGGACCCGTCCATGTAGCGCGGATCGGTCGAGGTAACGCCGTCGCTATTGTAGTCGTGGGCGGTCCAACTCGTGCCTTCAAGCGAAGAAGGGAGCAAGGAGGCGGTGCCCGGTCTGATTTCAAGGGTGATCGTGGACTTGACCGAGGCATTACGCGCATCGGTGACGGTGATGGTCTCGCTTAAGGCCGTCTCGGCGGCGATGGATCTGGCGTCGATCGTCATAATGTAGGCCTGATAGGTCGCGATTTGGTAACTCGTCGGCTTCACCGTGCTATCCCCCACGGTGATTTTGACCTCCTCATTTGAGCAGGCGACGATGGGTTTGGCGACGCAGTCGATGGGGCTTGCCCAGAGGTAGACGTTCATGATCCTTCCGGCTTTGATGGAGACCTTAGAGGAGGTGGGGACATCATCTTCGCCCTCATTCCCATACGCCCAGACGTAATATCCATTCGGGGCGGGGGCGTCGTCGACGGTGATGCTCGCTTTTTTGGTGACGTCATTGGTCGCGTGGTTCCCGATGGTGACTTCGGTCGTGCCGGAGCCGCAGCCGATCCATTCTCTTGGGCGGAACTCGCTCTTGCTGACGATCGAATCATCATCGGTGGCGACGATGCCATATTCCCAGGCGTCTAAGGCGGTAGAAGGGGTATAGGTAAGCTTCAAGGTCGAGGTGTAGCCGGAAGCGGTATCTTCTTCCACGGTCGGGGTATAGGGATCCCTTCTATCCTCATCGATGATCTCCTTGTATTTGACGTGGCCCTCTTCTTTGGTTTTGTCGCTATTGGACTTGATGGTGACGCTATCGATGCTGGAAATGAAATAAGGCGTGGTGTCGAAGGAGATATTCGAAGATTTCGCCGCCCCATAGCCATAGCTCACGCTGCTGCTGTTTTTGATCTCAGGGTCTTTGCCGGTGATCGCGCTGCCGCCATTGGTAGTGTCGCTGTTATTGAAGGACCAGTTTTCCTTGGTGTAATAGTTCTCGAGATAGGTGACGCTACTTAGCGTGCCGTCGGCGTTGATATTGATGGTGATGTCATATTCATAACGCGTCTGGACGGCTTCGCTATCCTCATAATTCTTCCAGCTGTGGATAGTGGTCGAGAAGCTGTTGTCGGCGTTTTTGACGCCCGTGAATTTCCTGTCGCAAGCCTTCAGCTCGTCTTCGACGGTGTAGCCGATGTAATAGCCATATTGGATCTCGGCGTTGATCGAATGCAGCTCATGGCTAGGCATGGCCATGTCGGCTTTGGCCATGAAGGGGGTCTTCTGGTAATGGGAGTTCTCGACTTCGTCGACGATCTTGTATTTGCCAGAATAGGCCACGGTGTCCTGGGTTTTCGTCCGATCGACGTAACCGGCGGTATCCGTCCAGGATTCGACGTAGCTATCCACCACCGTATAGACGTTGTCCTTGATGGACTTATAGACATAGCTCTCCTTGTTGGTGAGTTTGTCTTTGGCGGTGGCAAAAGACCCATCCTGATAAAGGTCCCAAGTATAGTCGACCTTGCTTCTAGAGCTGCTATAGGTGACGTGATTGAGGTTCCTCACGTTATAGGCCCCGCCATCGAGCACTTCCCTGCCGGCGAACCAGCCGCAGAAGTACTGAGCGACCTCGCTTTCGCTTTCTAGGGCCTTCAAGATGCCGGTGCGGTAGATTGAGATCGGCTTCTCCGCGGCGGGGTCGAAGGTGAGCTCATAAGTCGCGTTGCCGCCGAGGCTGATCTTCGTGGTCGCTTTCGATCCGCTTTCATAGACGCCGGAGATATAGGCGTAGGAATTATCGAAATTCACGGAGGCGTAGCCATATTCGGCGCTCCCGACGAGGATGAGGAAGGTGGTGTCTTTCTCCGCGGTGAAACTCCCTTTGAAGGTGCCATCTTCTTGCTTAACCAAAGCGATGGCGACGTCGCCGCTAGTGACGACGTCCCCGTTTACGCTAAGCGAGGCGGTGATGGCCACGGCGTTGTCCCCCATGACGAAGGTATAGGTTGTGTCGCTAGTTTTCGTGCATTCCTTGCCGTTAGCGTAGAGGGCGTTAAGGACGTAATTCTCCTTGACTTTCGCAGTGATTGTGATCGTCTCTCCTTTAGGGGCGCTAGTCGCGCTTAAGGCGATATCGACTCCTTCCCCCGTGCGGTCGACGATCGCGTATTTGGTCACTTTGGCTTCGCTAGAAGAATCGCCTCCATCAATAGAAGAGGTGTCGCTAGAGGGGGTGATGGTTGTCGAATCAGTGCCAGTGGAGTCAATGTTGTTGTTATTCGTATTGCATCCTGCAAGGAGCAAAGCGCTAGAGAGGATCAATAAGGTCCTGTTGATGGTTTTTTTCATGTTCTTTTCCTTTCCTTAGATTGCACTGGAAGGCTCTAAGATGCCGAGTAGCCCGTTGCGCGTATGGGCGTGGAGCCTATCGCCGGTGTTCCAGACGGCGAAGTAGTCGAAGACGAAGTCGCTGATCGTCCAATTGCTCACCTTGTAGATGTACCAGTAGGCGGCGTCTTCAGCGATGGAACTATATTCCTGGTTCCATTCGTAGGTGAAGGATTGGCTAGCGAGGCTGACTCCGCCAGATTCAGTCCCGGAGATATAGCCTGTGCCTCCTTCGACGAACCACATCGTGAGATCGCCGGTCGCGCTTTCAAACCCGGGCACGGTCGAGAAGAAATCTTCTTCGACAAGGGAAGAGCTCACCTCTTCCGCGGTGAGCTTCTTCTTCACCGTGACGAGTTTTCTGAAGTGGGCGATGCCGTCTCCGTCCTCGATGATGAGATGGGCCTTCCCCTGCTTATGGCTAAGCAAGGTCCAACTGGTCCCTGACTCGCTCACCTCCGCGGTGAGGACGTTCTCGTTGTCGCTTCTGACCACCACTTTCCCCGTGGGGTTGTTACTAAGAGAGAAGGAGATCGGATAAGAGGAGTGCCCGGCTAGAGACATCCCGATGCTGATGTCATTAAGGAAGCCAGAGATCGATACGCTGATGCCCGAGCTGATGTCGCTAAGCTCCTCAATCGGCGTTGTGTCGACATCATCATCGATCGAAGAGGAGGCCTCGCCGCTAGAGGGGGAGGGATCCGTTGATTCCACTGGGCCGCTTTGCCCAGAGCAGCCGCTTAATAAGGCTGCTGAAGCAAGCAATAAGAGAATGTTTTTCTTCATGATTTTCCTTTCTTTATGAGACGAGGCTTAGCTTCGTGTCATTGAAGTAAGCCCCGTTAACCCCGCCTTTGGCCGTGAAGTAGTCGCCAGAAGCGTTGTAAGTAAGAATAATGGAGGCGCCGCTGCTCTTTTCAGGCGTATTGGCGCAGTTATAGAACATTGTTTTAATGGTGTTCCCGTTTTCCACCGTGTATTCGGTTTCCGCCTCGTAATACTTTCTCCCGCCGATATACTCAATCCAAGTCAAGGTGTTCCCTTCGCTAGAGAAAGCGACTTCATAGGTATTAGACCAACTGGTATCGGAATCGGAGGAACTATATTGAGGAATCCCTTTGTAGGATTTCCCCATCCAAGGCATCGAGGCCTCTTCTTTTTTGTTCACGGTGAAGGACATGGTTGTTTTATCGATACTCCCCGTCACGACCGCGTCGTTGCTATTGAGAGTGATGCTCACCCCGTCTTCAGCAACGCTGTAGCCGTAGGAGGCGCCATCATAACTGGCGCCGCCCGAGCCATTAAGATATAGGCTTTTGCCCTCGCTGTCGAGATAAGTCCCGTACTCTTCGCCAAGAGCGGCGCGGTTTTTCGCCCCGCCCTCATCGAGATAGCCGACGCTAAGGAGCGTGGTCTCCCCTTCTTTGACACGGAAGATCGCCTTCTCTTCGTTAACGAACTCCCCTTCGAGCATCTCCACCTCGACTCCGAAGTGGATGGTGTTCTTCGTATAGTCCCCTTTCGTGCGCTCAACGAGAACGTTCTCTATAGTGGAAGAGCCCTCATAGAAGCAAGCTAAGGCGTAGGTGACCTCGCCGAGCTTGAACTGGGTGGCTTTTAGGGAATATTCGCCATCTTCCTTCTCTTTCTTCAAAGACACGGTGAGGTAATTAGAGGAATAAACCCCTCCTTCCAGAAAGGAATCGTAGACGAGGAGGTTTTTCGAATAGGCGATGCTAGGCAAGGAATAGCTCCCGGCTTTCTCTAGTTTGATGAGCCCAGTGCCTTCATTGTCCTCATAGGAGGAGAGCGAATAATCGGTATAAACGCTTGATTCGCTGCGCGCGTAAACCAAGTCGCCGCTCTCTAGGATCTTCATGGACCCTTTCTCTTCGAAGGCGGAGTAATCGCTAGAAGGGCCATAGCTGAAATCGAGGTTAGCGTATTCCCCGATGAAGGGAGCGTCCTTATAGGCATGAAGGTCATATTCAGTGACCTTGATTGTGACCTTCTCGCTAGCCATAGGGTAGGTGAAGGCATATAAGCCGGTCTCTTCCTCGTAGCAGGAAGAGAGGTCTTTGCTCGTTTGGCTTCCGGTAGAGGAAGCGTAGGAGCAGACAATCGTCTTCACGCCATAATCCTCGCTTGAAGGAGTGGCTTTCAAATAGACGGTGCTATAAGGGATATAGGCGTCCTTGATCTGCTCTTTGCAGGCAGAATCAGCGAACAAAGACAGGCTAATATGGGCGGAATCCAAAAGCTCGAAGGCGATGGACTTATAAGAATAAGAAAGGGAGACACTGGTGTCTTCCGCGCCCATAAAGAAGGAATAAGTCTCGCTGCCTTCCTTCAAGGAAGCGGCAACCCCATTCACCGACACCCCCGTAAGCTCATAGTTCGCCACGGAGGCATTGAAGCTAAGCAACACTTCCGCGCCGAACTCGGCGGCTTTATAGGAAGAGGAAGAGGTCTCCCCTTCTTCATCCGCCTCGCTTTCCTCGGTAATGGTGTCTAAAGCGACATAGGCAGAAGAGCCGACTTTCTTTTGGGTCACGCTTTTAAGGAAGCCGCCAGCATCATTGACGCTGAGCTTATAGGATTTCCTTTTCGTGGATACTTTGATGATGACCCCTCTTCTAGGCATCGAAAAGGAATAATCCCCATCGAAGCCCGCGAGAAGATCAAGCTCAGCGGTCCCCGCTTTCGCAGACACTTCTCCAAGAGAGAAGCCATTAAGCACAGTAACGGTGAAATGAACCTCGCTCCCCGCGGTGGCTTTTTCCGTTTTCAAGGTGACTTTCGCTCCTTCATCGCTTTCGGCGACGATGTCGTATTCCTTGACCGCGGGCTCTGAAGAATCATAGCTCTCCGAGCTGGATTCTTCGGATACATCCGAGGAAACCGTAGCTTTGGAATCAGAGCTAGGGTCAACGATCGACTCGGCGGATTCCTCCGCGCTAGAAAAGGATTCCGGCGCTAAGCTAGATTCCGAGCCCGAAGATGGCCCTTCAGACGAAACGGTGCAGCCAGGCAAAGCAAGCAAGGCGGAAGCCACTAATATCACTAACGCATTCTTTTTCATTGATTCCTCTCTTTATTATCAAATTTCGATACCCCTAAAACAAACAAAGAACTAGCCCGAAGAAAAACTCGGGCTAGTTCTTACGGATGAGATTAAGCAACCGTGAATGTCACGTTGCGAATGTAAGCGGCATCGAGGGTGCCACTGGTTCCACTATCCTTCGTATAAAGGAAAGTGATAATGTCTCCTGCCGCGACAGTGATTGGTTCGGCTGTGTGCCAGGTCAAATTGTCAAAAGACGTAACACCAGCATCACCCTCCGTAGATCCATTCACAACAACGGAAGTAGACGTCCCGCTTGTGTGGGTGATATAGAGATAATCATATCTGCAATTGCTTTCGCCGGAGAATGTCCACTCAAACGAGAAGGTCCCCGCTTTGGTGAAATGGTAGATTAAAGCAGATTTGCCGTAGCTAGAATCGCATTTTCCGCTTTGATACACACCGGCATGATCGCTCATCTCCGACCACCCTTTTGTATCGTCAACGCCAGTCGGGGTGCTCGTTCTATCGGAATAAGAACCGGTGCCGCTCGTTGTTGTGGTGTAATAATCCGGCAGATCCTCTTGGGCAACCGCGACGCTTACGGAAGTCTTCTCGGAAACGCCATTGATTTGGCAGTAGAAGAGATAATCTCCGGAGGCGAAGATGAGCGCATCGGAAGCCTCTGTCCCACTCAAGGTAACGATCGGGGTCGTGGTATCCGTGGAGCTATAGATCTTGACGGTCGTATTCTCATCAGGAAGAGTGAACGTGAACTTCTTCGAGACGGCGAAGGTTATCTTGCTCCAGTAGCCATCAGAAGTGCCATCGACGCTCACGGAGGTAACGCCATCATTGATGGTGGCTCCGCTATCCGCCACATCGGCGCTGCTGCCAGTGGTCTTTTCCTTAATGCCGAATTTGATGGTATCCGCAGTCGATCCGACGGCAGGAACCTTCAGTTTCAGATAGTAGGTAGTGCCAGAGGTGAAAGCGTATTCAGCATAAGCGCTATAGGGCACGCCTAAGGTTTCAGCGTGAGCGCTCTTGTCGTCGTCATTATTAACGATCGCAGTTAGCGCAGTCGAGCTTGTGGAGGAATCGTAAACGTCGCTAATGGCGCTGTCAGGACCATTTCCAGTAGCTGCCGAGTCTCCTTTGGTCGCCTGGAAGAACAATTTGAACGTGCCAGTCGAGGTGGCGGTGTATTTGAAGAAAAGCGTGCTGTAACTAGAAGCAGGCGCATAGCTTGTGAGGTCTGCTAGTCCGTCCGAACCCAAGTTAAGGGAATAGGCAGTGTCTGCGGTTTCCCCGGTTTCAACGGTATCAGCTCTAGAGAACTTGACCGTCTCGCTAGCGTCTTGGCCACTAACTTTGACGATATAAGAAACGCCGGAAGTGGTTTTGTATACGATTTTGCCGTTCGAAGCGGTCTTGAGGCTCTTCCCCGTCGTGTCTAGAAGCGCGATAGTGGTCTTACTAGAGACGCTAGAGACATCGATGATGAGATAGTTATCCGCGGTCGAAGCAATCCGGTAGAACTTGCCTTTGGTCGAGCCAACAAGCGTGGTATTCTCGCCAAGAGTCGGAGTGATGTCCTCCGGGAGGTTGATCGAATCGCCGACTGCGATTTTGACGATGGAGAAGGTGAAATCCTTCCAGCTTGTAATCTTGGTCTTGCTGTCATAATCCCCCCAACCAGAGGAACTGCCCGAGATGCTGCCATCGTAACCAACGAAAACGGTGTAGGTGCCTTCATTCAAAGTAACCTCGCTCGCGTCAAGGGTCTTGCCTTTGGAGGCGCTCTTCAAAGTGGCACCGCTCACGGGGTTGCCGCTTTCATCATAGATGATCACGGTCTGTCCATAAGAAGAATAGCCAGCGCCTGTGGTCACGCCATATAGCCCGTCTTCGCTCGCGGTGAAGGTGTAATAAGCACCTGCGAGATATTTGTCAGAGGAGGTGTAAATCTGGGTGACCGTCTTCGTTTCGCCTAGGGTATAGCTAAGCGCTTTGTCTTTGCTATAGCCTTCGGGAGTGTCTTCGATCGAGAAGGAGAAATACTTGTCCGCAGCAACATCAGAGGTGGCGTAGTTTGCCTTAATTTCAACGTAGTAAGTGTGGCCGGATTCAACATCAAAGCCGAAGGAAGAAGACCCGGTGCCGGAACTGGCGGCGATCTCCGTCGTCGGGGCAGAAGCGTCCACTACCACAATGTTGGTGAAGTTATAAGCCTTGTCGTCCTTTTTGAAGATGACCGTCTCGCTGGTTTCAGCGACGTACTTATAAAGGAGCGGTTGCGATGAGCTGATGAAATTCGGGGTCACAGAGACGCCTTTGCTCATCGCTATGGCTTCTGAAGCGGAGTCATTGGCGAAGGTGAAGAACTTCATCGCGATCGTGCCATAGTTGTACTGTTTTAGATTGCTGTAATAGGCACGGGTCATAGAGGCTTTGATGTAATAGGTCTCGCCAGGGGCGGCATAGATGCGGACGGAGCCAGAATCGCTCGCGCCGTATTGGACGATCTTGCCGCTCTTCACCGTCCAAGAAGATTCCGTGGAAAGGGGGTTCTCGGTGTCGGAAACGCCATAAACGGTGATGGCGCCATCAACGCTAGAGGTGCAGCTTGAGGTAGTACTGTCTTTGACGGAATTATCTTCGTCGACGGAGAAGTAATACCAATCGCTCCCACTTGCAGTCTCAGGAACCGTGAACTTGATGTATTCGAATTCCTTGCCGGGATAAAGCGAGGCGGAGAAGCTGCCAGCGGAGCTTGGGCTCATTTCCAAGGGGTTAGCAAAGCTATAGCCCGCGCCGGGCTCGCCATAAACGGCATAAAGATCGAGGTCGGTTGTGACAAGCGAATTGAAATCGAAAGCGTTCGCCCCCGCTTCATCCGTATACCAGCCCTTGAATTCTTTCTCGGCGAGGTAAGGATTGCCGGGATCAGCGACGGTGCGGTTATTTCTCGCCCTGACCTCGACATCGCCAGTGACATCCCCGAGTTTGCCCGATCCATAATGGAAGGTGACGGTGCTATAGGTTGTGTCGGCGCAGACGACATCAAGATAATAGAAGCCGCTGGAGGCGTTGTCTTCGCTCTTCATCGCTTCCCATTCCGCTTCCGTTCCTTCAAAGACGATCGATTCGGGTTCGCTGCTTGAAGAGAAGAATTTATTCGGAATGGATTTGACGTTTTTGGAAATGACGATGTTCGTCGCGCAGAAACCGGTGTCATTGGCATTGACCAAATTCGGGGTTTCATAGATGAGCTTGCTGACCTTATAGGAGCCTTTGAAAGCCCCTGAGGCAATCGAGACCAGGCTCGAAGGGACGTTCATCTCGGCGACAGCCACATAATTGAAAGCATATGCTTTGATGGTCGTGATGGTGTTAGGCAAAGTCAGTTTGTTGATGGTTCTGCTAAAAGCCTTCGCCTCGATCGTTGTTATCGTGCCGACTTTTACGGCGTAGCAATCGCTCACCGAATAATAAGTGGAAGGGACGTAAAGATCATCACCGTTGTTATAAGAGGCGGTCAAAGAATAGTCGGAATCGGTATCGCTGATCGGCGTGGCAGTGAACCTGCTGTCCCAACCGGCAACGCCGTTAGCGTTAACGATGAATTCTTTGGAGTCCTCCGCTAAGGAAGTGGCGGAGAATTTCACGATGATCGTGTCGTAATAATGGGCAACGGGGACGTTGCGGAGAGTGTAGATGATGTAGTACTTCTTCGTGAAGCTCTCTTCAATCGTGCCGTTCCAGCCGATGCTGCTTGTATCGGATAAAGAGGAATAGACCTCGGTGACGTTGAAGGTTTTCTCCTCTTTGATGACCGCTTCCTCTTCGCCCGCCGTATTTTTGTCGGTGCGGCTAGAGACGACTTTCGAGGTGACGCTTGCGCTGGTCAAGTTCTTGTAATCGTCCACCACCGCGATGATGCGCACAGACATCGTCGAGGCGGTCTTGTCGAGGATCTCGTAGCCAAAAGCGCTCGAGACATTGACCTGGGCGGTCGGGGTAACGGCGCTATGGAGAGAGACTTTCGTCCCGACTTCATCCGCGGTCTCCACCGCATCATCGATGACGCTGGTATCCGGAATCTCATCCTTGTCGGAGACATCCGGAGTCAAATTGCAGCCCGTGAGGACCATGCCCGCGACGGCCGCAAGAGAGAGAATCAGTATATTTTGCTTTTTCATTGTCCTTGCCTCCTTTATTCGCCCCAATTGTCGTCGATGCCGGAATCTCCTCCGGCTTCGCCTTCATGGCTCACGTCGTAGCCATGCACGGAAACAGGGGACTCGCTCGCCTCTTCGATGGCGATGGCAACGGCCTTGCTCGCGTCGTCTTCGCCGAAGCTGACCCCGAAGCTCACCGTGTTGCTAACGTAATCGGAAGTGATGTACATGGCGTTGATTTTTCCAAGCAAGCCTAAGCAAGAAGCAAAGCTGGCGATCGGGGAATCTTTGCCGAGGTCTTCGTTTGCGAAATCAACCGCATAAACGTCAACGTGGTTTTCGCCGTCGGTCTCTACCCATTTGAGGTTAGGATCGGATAAGATGGCGTCCCAGGAGAAATAATCATCGAGCGAGAGATCCGCCCCGTCCTTGGTGTTGTAGGCGTATTCTTCTTCGACCGAGTCATAAGAGAAGGGATAAACCTTGTCATCGACGCCCACCATGCCGGAT
Source organism: Paludibacteraceae bacterium (assembly GCA_963621535.1). Lineage (GTDB taxonomy): Bacteria > Bacillota_I > Bacilli_A > RFN20 > CAG-826 > Alloenteromonas. The sequence continues at coordinate 47,479 of CAVFEQ010000005.1, forward strand.
TTATCGTTTTCACAATAAACCATGGTGTCGGCGATATAGGTGCCAGAATAAGAGTCGTTCACGGTCTGTTTCGGCGCTACGCCATAAGCGGAGGTCAGAGACTTCACGCCATCGTTAACCTCTACGTTGATGACGCCGAAGAGCATTTGTTTACCGCCTTTGATCTCGGCGACATAGGACTTACCCTCTTCAAGCTCGACGTCAAAGCAGAAGTCGTACTTATATAGGCAGTACCCATCGGCGTCTCCGCCTTTTGCAAAATCATCATTGGAGGTATCGCCGTTAACATCCGTCATGCCCGTCTCGCTGACCTGACCGTCTTCATCGACTTCATATAGACCCCAAATTTTAGCGTCGAAGCTATCGGAGTTATTTGAGAAGATGGAATAGGTCCCCGCTTTAGAAACGGTGAATTTGATGTAGCGTTTTTCGCTGGTGGTAGTCCCCATATCTTCGGCACTGAGGCTCATCACGGGGATATCAGCAGTCGGCGCGGTGCCGCTATAGGTAGAGGTGACTTTGCTATCTGTTTTGAACGTAAAAGCAGTGTCTTTGGTTTTGCCGTCATTGATCACGTCAACTTCATAAGTACGGGTGAGGCTAGCCTTATAAGAAGAAGGCAGGTTCGTCACTTCATCGGCTTTGATAACAGGATCGGTGACCTTGATCACGACGCTGTCAGATTTCGTCCCGCAGGTAGCGGTGATCGTGGCTTCGCCTTGTTTGACCCCGGTCACGACGCCATCATCGCCGACGGTCGCGATATTTTCATCGCTCGAAGACCAGGTGATATCCTTGAAAGTCACATCATCTGGGGAAACGCTCGCGCTGAGTGTGATGCTGCGATGCAAAGGAAGATCACCGACGTCAGACTTGTTCTCAATGGTGACTCCATCGGCTTCAACGTTAGAGACGGTGACATCCAAAGTGGCGTCAACCCCGCCGAAGCTAACCTTTACCTTCACTGTCCCAGCCTTAACGCCAACAAGGGTGGCGCTCGCGCCGTTCCCGGTTAAAGTTGCAAGTTCAGAATTGTCGATCGACCAAACGTAATCGCTGCCCACGATATTCGAGGATTTCGCTTCCAAAGCGATTTCTTTTCCCACGTAGACTGTCTTTGGGCCTTCGATGACAAGCCCCTGCTCAGGGACGGTGATGGACAGGCTGCTCTCCACGCCGCCGTAAGCCACTTTGATGGTCGCCGAGCCCGCTTTAAGCCCGGTGACGGTCGCGTTCGCGCCGTCTCCGGCAACGGAAGCGACGGTTTCGTCGGAAGAGGTCCAGACGAAGGTGGAGCCTTCAACCTTGATGTTAGCTGCCTTCGCCTCAAGGGCGATGCTCGCCCCGATAAGAACGGTGGTATCCCCATCGATGATCAGACTTTGTTCAGGAACGGTGACCGCAAAAAAGGCGCTCTTGCCGGCTGCGCTAGCAACGATGTTCGCGCTGCCCGCTTTCAAGGCGGTAATCGTCACTTTGATGATCAATGATCCGTCGGGATCGCTGATCTGGTCATCGCAGCTAACCCTAGCGACATCAGGATCGCTAGAAACGATGCTGACCTCGCTAGCAAGCGCGCCGCTGATTTTTGCTTCAATGTCTAAGCTTTCCCCGACGAGAATCGAGCCGGAGGTCTTGCCAGTGGAATCTGCAAGCTGGACGGAGGTGATGACCTCTACGCTGCTAGAAGTGGAATCAGAGGTTTCTGAGGAATCCTCCTGCGGATTGTTGCCGCCGCAGCCCACTAAAAGCAGGGAGAGAGCCAAAGGAATAAGGATTTTTGTTTTTTTCATTGTTTGTCTTAATCTCTAAAGCCTTTCAAAGGGAGAGTATCAAGGCGCTCGAAAAATAATCAATAGGTTTTTTCAACGAAAATAAACACGGTAACGGGGTTTTAAGCAGGCAGGGATTCAACGCCCCGTCTTATAGGCTTCCGGCCGAGCAAAACCCCTTATTCGACCAGCCAGGAAAGCAAGTTGTATTCGCTTGAAAGATAGACGTTACACGTTTGAGCTCCAATTTTAGGCGTGGGAGCCAAGCCGATTACAGGTATAAAAGGGCAGGGATTTAAGACCCCATCCCTCTTTTATGTCAAATGTTCTCAATGATTACCCAATAATTGGACATTTCATGAGAATTATTACTTCAGTATCAGGGACAGCCTTCAGCCTTATTAAGAGGCGACGGCCACGGCTACTGATGCGGCTGACTTTTCATATAAAAATTGCTCGACGTAGAGAAATCCGATTGCTTTCGCGACGTTATCGGTTAGTTTATTTGTTTCTTTTTGTATAATGTAACCAAAATATTCCGACCGGAGCGGTATTATGAAAAATTATTTTAACGGAAAGATGAAAGCCGTGACGTTCAGTTTCGACGACGGCGTTACGCAAGATAAAAGACTGATTGAAATTTTGAATAAATACGGTTTGAAAGCCACTTTTAACTTAAATTCCGCTCTTCTCGGCACGAACGGAGAAATAAGCGGAACCGACCATATCGTTCGCCACGACAAAAACCCCGCCGACAAGGTTGCGGAAATTTATAGCGGACACGAAGTCGCCGTACACACGCTCGTCCACCCCAACCTTACAGAACTCTCCGACGAAGGCGTAATATGGCAGGTAGAAGAGGACCGCAAACTGCTCGAATCCCTCGTCGGCTACGACGTGAGGTGCATGGCTTATCCGTGCGGCGGCGTGAACAACGACGACAGAGTTGCGGGCGTGATTAAAAACAACACGAAAATTAAGTTCGCGAGGACGATAACCTCGAGCGATTCGTTCGATATTCCCGATAATCTGCTTCGGTATAACCCGACGGTTTATTACGTAGAGAAGGATAAACTTTTCAGCCTCGGCGAGAAATTTCTTAACCTGAAAGCGGACAAGCCGCAGGTGTTGTGCGTTTGGGGACATTCCTACGAAATGGACGCCGAATATATTTCATGGCGGGAATTCGAGGAATTCTGCAAAATGATTTCGGGCAAAGACGATATTTTTTACGGAACGAACGGACAGATTTTTTTGAAGTGAATAAACAGATAAACAAACAGACAAGTGGGCGAGCTTTTCGCAAAAACGAAAGGCTCGCCCACTTTAACTGCACGCTATAAGCAACGTTTGCGACGATGAGTGAAATTTTCTGCGTCAGATCATCACTCGCATCAATCCTATTGTTGTTATATGGCGCCCTGGGAGGGACTCGGACCCGCAACCGACGGCTTCGAAGGCCGTTGCTCTATCCAGTTGAGCTACCAGGACGCTTTTCTATTCTACAACAAGAAAACCCCTCCTGGCTAAGAAGGGGTTCTCCTGGTTTTTGGAGATTTATTGAACGGTGGCTAAACCGGTCAAATCATTCACTAAGGAGCGCGACCCTTGGGTAAGGGTCAAGTAGGATAGCTCCTTTATCCTCTCTTGACTTAGAGAAAGGGAGGAATAGGCGGAGGCGATGCCATCAAGAGCTTCTTTCAAGGAAGCGATGGTCTCCATTCCTTTGCCTAAGAGTTTCACTTCCCTGGCGCCGAAGCGCTTCACATAGCCCTTCTCCTCCAGCTCATCGATGAGCACGGAGACGCGGGACTTCGAGATTTTCATCTCTAGGCCCAGGGCTTTGTAGCGGAAGGTATCACCCTCTTTGCACCGATCGATGGATAAGAGGGTGCGAAGCAGGGATTCACTCGCCATGCTTGGCGGCCTTTCTTTGCATCCTCATCTGTTTCCGTTTCGCCTTGTGGTATTCCTCCACTAAGCGCGGCCCCTTCGCATCGTAGCAAGAGTTGATGGGCTCATGATGGGCCTTCTTGTAAAGGTAGAGGGCGAGCATGGAAAGAAGGTAGAGGGAAGTGAGGACGATGACGACGATTTCAATCCAGCTCATGACTCTTAAGCCTTAACAGGCTCCTCTTTTTTGGCTTTGTTCTTATCGTAGAAGTAGATGCCTACGAACATCGCGGCAAGGAGGGGGAGAGTGATCGCTAAGGTCCACGCCCAGCGGACGGTCACATAGGTAAGGCAGCCGACGATATAGGAAGCGCCAAGCCAGAACACCACGGTTCCGACGTAGTTCTTCCCTTTGCCAAGCTCGGATTTGGCAGTGGCCACGGAAGCGAAGCAAGGGATGGTCGTCATGTTGAAGGCGGCGAAGGCGCTTAAGGCCGCCGCGGTCTCAAGATTGCTCTTGCCCGCGAAGGCCACGGCGACGACGTCTTCGAAGGAGCCGCCGCTGATGACGCCAGCCATCGTCTCCATCGAGGAGGTGACGGCTTCTTTGGCGACGATGCCTTGGATCGAGGCAGCGGAGAACATCCAGCTGTATTGGATCTGTGAGCCAAAGCCCATCGGGGTGAAGATCGGGGCGATGAACATGCCGATGTTGGCAAGGATCGAATCCTCGACGGTGAGGTCTTTGTATTTGTCGATGAAGCGCCAGTCCCAGGTGAAGTTGGTGAAGAGCCAGACGACGATCGTGGAGACCAAGATGATGGTGAAGGCCTTCTTGATGAAGTGCTTGCCTTTGTCCCAGACGTGGATCAAAAGGGATTTGATCTGCGGGGCATGGTAAGCGGGGAGCTCCATGATGAAGGGAGGAACCTTTTCCCTTTGGGTCGTATGGTTCATGATGATGACCGAGACGAAGGCGACGACCACGCCTAGAAGATAGATGAGGAAGGTGAATAGCCCTTTGTCGAAGCTCACGGCCGAAGCCACGCAAGCGGCGATGAGGACAAGGAATTCGGCTTTCGCCCCGCAGGTGAAGAAGGGAATGACGCGGATGGTCTTGACCCTTTCTTTGTCCGTGGCGAGGGTACGAGTGTTGACCATGGCGGGGACGCCGCAGCCAAAGCCCATGATCATCGGAAGCATCGCGCGCCCGGAGATCCCGAAGCGGCGGAAGATGCGGTCGAGCACGAAGGCAATACGCGCCATGTAGCCCGAATCTTCAAGAAGAGAGAAGAAGGCGAACAGAAGCAAGATCTGGGGGACGAAGCCCAAGACGGCCGAGACGCCGCCATAGACGCCATCATAGATGAATCCAATGACCCATTCAGGGGCGTCCCAGACGATGAGCAGCTGCTTGATGCCAAGCCCGATGCAGCCTAGGATGCCGGTTTCATTATCCCCAGCCAGGCAATGGAGGAATTCGCCGATGGAATTGATGCCATCCTCGCTCCAGAAGAGCCCGGCGAAGGGGTTGAATCCCTCGCCGTCCACCGTGATGGTGATGAAGCCAGGATAGCCATCCCCGAAGCTCACCCCCATCGCGCCGAGATAGAAGAGATCGCCGGCGAAGGTGATGTGGAAGATAAGGAAGAGGATCACGATCATGATGGGGATCGCGGCCCAGCGGTTGGTGAGGACTTTATCGATCTTGTCGGAGAAGGAGAGCTTCTCTTTCTCTTGTCTAGCCGCGCCTTGGATCAGCTTATGGCAGATCGGGGTGAGGTATTGATAACGCTCATCGGCGATCTCGGCTTCGTAGTCCTTCTCGCCGTCTTTGCACAAAGCGGCGACTTTTTTGTATTCCTCAGCGTGTTCTTTCTCCTCGATTTCGTCCTTTTCAAGAGCTTTGGTGGCGTGGAACAAGGGAGAGGAAATCCCTGCAGTTTCATAAATCGAGACGGCTTTTGCGGTGATTTCATCACCCTTGAGGCAAGAGATGCCTTTCCGGGGAGAAGAAGCGGCTTTTTGCGCCAGTTTCATGAGGTCTTCTAGACCTTTCTCCCGCAAAGCGGAGATGCCAATCACCGGAATGCCAAGGGCTTTCTCTAAGCCCTCCAAATCGATGATTTGCCCCGCGTCTTTGACCGCGTCCATCATGTTGACGGCGACGACCACAGGGACGTCCATCTCCATGATCTGGGTGGTCATGTAGAGGTTGCGCTCAAGGTTGGTGCCATCAAGGACGTTGATGACGACGTCAGGCTTTTCGTTCAGGATGTAGTTCCTGGAGATGACTTCTTCAGGGGTATAGGGAGAGAGGCTATAAATGCCAGGGAGGTCGACGACCTCGATGCCTTCCTCTTTCTTTTTCTTCCCTTTGAAATAGAAGGTCCCGCTTCTTTTCTCGACGGTGACCCCCGGCCAGTTGCCCACATAGGCAGTAGAGCCAGTAAGCGAGTTGAAGAGGGTGGTTTTCCCGCAGTTGGGGTTACCGGCTAATGCAACGCGAATCATTGTTCCCCTCCTTCTTCGATTTCCACTTCGACGAAGCTCGCTTCGCTTTGGCGCAAAGTGAGCTCATAGCCGCGCAAGGTCACCTCTAACGGGTCGCCAAGCGGAGCTTTCTTGCGCAGGTAGATCTCGGCGCCTGGGGTGATCCCCATGTCGAAGATGCGCCTGCGGATCTTGCCTTCCCCGGTGATCTTCCTGACGAGGCAAGAAGAGCCGATGGGCAGTTCATTGAGAGTCATAACGCTCTTTCCTTTCCTTTAGGCCACCGATACCATGATCGACATCGAGACCTTATGATCAAGACCCAGGCGGGTCCCTTTCACGGAGACGATGGCGGCGCCGTTAGCTTCATCAACCAGACGGATTGTGCCCCCTTCCACGATTCCTAAAGACGCAAGGTGCTTGTTCACCTTGGTCTCCCCGTGGACGGAGACGATCTTCAAGTCCTGATCTTTTGGCGCGAATAGCAATGGCATAACAAATGGTCCTTGGTTGTAAACCGGACTTAAGTTTATAAATATTAACAATCATGTCAATAGGAAGTTAATACTTTTTAACATTTCGTTCTTTCTCTTCTACGCAGCAAATAGCTCTTGGGTCGGGCAGATGCTTTTTGAAGTCATGGCAATAGCCAAGAGGTCGATGAATCACGCTCAAAAAAAGGGACGTGTGGCTACAAGGAAGGGAAAGATTCTCATCTTCCCCATTCTTGCTATAGATCCTCCCCGTCACTTGACTCCTTAAGGCAAAATTCAATGAAGAAATGTTGGCCTCTCGCGCCACCTTTGCTACTATTTCGATATGGAAACGCGCCTGCAGCTAGCTTATGAAAACCAAAATAGGGACCTCGCCCTTAAAATTGGAAGAATCCTGGGCGAGAACGGATTCGAGGTCGAGCTCGTCCAAAAAGACATCGATCCCCAGAAGGTCACCCTTATCCTTATTAATATATATAGCAAAGAAGAAACTCTTTTTTCCTCTCTGCCTTGGCTAAAAGAGCAGTTCCTCTACTCCTCCTTAAAAGGTTTCCGCCTTTTCCCGGTCCTTGCCTATTCCCCATCCAAAGAAGACCCGGAAGCTCTCTTCGACGGCGAGCTTGGCCAAGTGTATGAAGATGTCTTCTCCGGCGAGTTCAAGCCCTTTGGCTGGAACGAGGAAAACGATACTTTGGATCCGGAGTTCAAGCGGATTCTCGAAGAATCCTATTCGGAATAAGACTATCAATTAAAGCAAGGGCGAAGTCGCCTTCCTTGCCTAAATCAGAATCCGTAGGTTTCCTTTTGACGCTCAATCACCTTGGTTGAGCGGATTTTTCTTACCAGCATTCCAATCAATACCCCCGTAACCAAAGAGATCGGCATCAAGAAGCAGTAATAATAGAAGACGCCGATGCTAGAAAGGAATAAGGCTCCCACCGCAACCTGGGCGAAACTATGGAGGAGGCTGCCAAGAGTAGACACCCCAACTTCGGTGAAAATATGGAACTTATAAAGGCTGGCCATCGCCAAAAAGGAAACGGCAGCGCCCGCTAAAGACATATAGAAGCCCATTTGGAGGAAGCTGCCCCGCAACAAATTCACCAGCAGCACCTTCGCTAAATCAAGGAACAACGCCTCAAAGAAGCCCAGCTCATAAAGGCAAAGAAGGATAATGAGATTAGCTAAGCCAAGCCTAATCCCGCCCACAGGGCCTAGGGGAGGCAAAAAGCTTTCGGCCACCCCTATCGCCACGGCTAGAGCAAGCAGAATCGCTAGCAGGGTCATCTTATGGACGTTGAATCGCTTCTTCTTCATAAGATGAAATCCGCCTCCGTGCTTCCTAGAATCGAGATCACGATATGGTTATAGGCGCAGACTAAAGGCCTGCCCGCTTCGCTTATCCATCCCTGATGGACGCAATATTGCGAGGGGCAGGAGCTAGAAAGGACGCAAATCGCGTCTTTTTTCACTCCGATGGTCATTTCGCTTCGATATCCTTGGATCACGATTTCCGTAGTCTCTTCGCCATATTTAGACAAATCCAGCAAGCCGTTTTGCTTTAACCTTTCCCCATCTAAAGCGATCTCGGCTTGGTGAGAGGAGCCTCCTCTAGGCAAGGCAGCATAAAGAGCTAGCCCGGTGGCAAGGCAAGCGGAGACGCCGATCAAAATAACGTCCCCTAGATGACTCTTCCAAAAGCCTTTCTTCATGACTCCACTAGCCCAATGTCATCGCGCAGCACTACCCCGTCTTTGTAATAGACGGCCTTAATGTCATATTCCTTTTCCAAGGCGAGCCTCTCTTCTTCGCTCATCCACATCAAAGCGGTTGAAAAAGCATCGAGCAAAGAGGCATCTTCCCCTAAAAGAGTGACCCCGGTGATCGAGGGAGAGGCTTCGCCAGTGAACGGGTTGACGATATGGGAATACATCCTTCCCTCGATTTCCTCTCCCTGAACGGTGAGGGAGCTTGTCGAGAGGCAAACATTCTTCACTTTCATCTTCTTATTGGGGAGATCGTCTTTCCAGGCGATCGAGAAATAGCCCTCGTTCTGCTCGGCTTCGCCAAGCACCATCGTGGAGTTGCCCCCGTTGATGTAATAGTTCTTCCACTCGAAGGATTCGGCTTTCTCTTTGGCTTTCCTAGCCGCGTAGCCTTTGGCGATCCCCCCTAAATCAAGAGAGGCTCTCCCTAGGGAAGAATCTTTCGTCTCAAGGAAGGCCGTATACGTCTCATCCTTCTTTTCGAGTTTCAACGAGGTGTTCGCGATTTTGTTGACCTCAGTTTGAATGTCTTCTTCATCAGGCAAATAGGCGCTTTGCCCTTCTTTTTCAGGATGGAGGCAGCTCTTCCAAAGCTCATCTAGCCCCAAACAAAGGGGATTGAAATAGCCCTTCGTGGCTTCTTGCATTTCCAAAGCAAAAGAAAGCAGCTCATAAAGCTCTTCCCCTATCTCCACGGGGGAAGAGGAGCGATTGATGTCATAGATCCCGGTGACTTGGTAATGATGCATCGTCGCATCGCTATAGAGCTCGACTTCCTCGAAAGAAGAAAGCACTTCGTCTAACTCGGACTCATCTTTTGTCTTCGCTAGGCAGGCGATGCTGGTGTTCATGGCGAAAGTGACTTTCTGGTAGCTAGTCTCACTCGCGCAGGAAAGCAAAAAAGAAGGGAGAAGCAAGAGGATTCCTTTCTTCGCATAGGCCTTTTTCATCGCGCCTATTATCGCACTAGAAACCCCGTAGGTCTAAAGAAAGATATCAAGAGAAAAAACCCGCAAAACCAAAGGATAATCATAAAAAAGCCCGCAGAAACCCCATAAAAGAAAAGAGGCCCCGAAGGGCCTCTACTCATAAAGTCGGCACGTGCTTAGTTCCATCCGCATCCGGATGGGCTTCCATGTAGGCGATGATCGGCTGGAAGTTCTTATCCGTCTTGCCCACTTTGCACAGGGTCACTTTCTTCGCCTGCCCAGAGACAAGGGCCTCAGCCATATCGTGGCAGCCGGCGTATCCGCAGGCGCCGCAGTTGGCGTTAGGGAGCATCTTCTCGACCTCGGCGATGCGGTTATCTTCCTCGACGTGGAGGAATTTCTCCGCTAAAGCAAGCGCCACGCCAAACAGCAGGCCCAGCCCGCCAAGAATCAAGATCCCCCAAAGGATCGTCAGGGGGTTAACTTCAGTCAGGATTGCGTTCATTGGAATTCTCCTTTTCTTCTTTTTCCTTCTTCAAATCGCCTTTTGCCTCATATAGCTGGAACTCGCAGCGCGAGTTCGGGCAAGAGGAGCAAAGCTCGCTTGGCTTTTTCTCGCACCCTTTGGGCACAGGGGTCTTCACGTAGAGCAGGAAGCTGCCCACGAAGATCGCCACAAGCAGGAGCAAGACGGCAACGGCGATGATGATCCAAGCGTATTGAGGCATCAAACCATCCCGCCAAGGCCAGAGAAGGCCATAGCCAGCAAGGCCGCGGTGATGAGGGCGATCGGCAGGCCTTTGAAGGCCTTGGGCACATCATGGTCCTCAATGCGGAGACGAATCGCCGAGAAGAGGACGATGACGAAGAGGAAGCCTAAGCTCGTCCCGATGGCATTAGCCATAGACATCCCGAAGTCGAGGCCCTGCGAGGCATTTTCCTCCACTACGCCAAGCACCGCGCAGTTGGTGGTGATCAGCGGCAGGTAGATGCCTAAAGCCTTATAGAGGGAGGGGCTGTACTTCTTGATGAAGAAGCCGATGAGCTGCACCAAAGAAGCGATGACGAGGATGAAGACGATGGTCCTTAAGAAGGTGAGCCCCGCTGCTTCTAGTAGCATGTACAGGGGATAGCAGATAAGGGCGCTGATGACGATGACGAAGGTGACGGCAAGACCCATCGAAAAGGCGTTCTTGAGTTTGTTGGAGACGCCGACGAAAGAGCAGATGCCATAGAAGCGGGAGAGAACGACGTTCTCGATGAGCATTGAGGAAACGATCGCGAGCAAGAAGGAAACGAGGTATTGCATATTTATTTGACCTCCTTAGCGGCGGAAGCTTTCGCCGCGAGCAGCTCTTGCTTCTTTCTTTCTTTCTCTTTGGCCGCTTTGCTTAGATTAATGGCTTGGATAACCGCCATGATAACCCCGAGCACGATGAAGGCGCCCGCGGGCTGGGTGAAGAGAGATATCGAGAAATTCGGCCCGCCGAAATCAGAGAAATCAAGGATGTGCAGGGTGCATTTGGGCAGGAAGGTCAAAGTGGACCCAAAGCTGATGCAGCCGGTGCCAAGCACCTCGCGGATGAGCCCGATCATGCAGATAGCAAGGGTATAGCCGATGCCGTTGCCGATGCCATCAAGAAGCGAGTCAAGGACGGAGTTCTTATTCGCAAACGCCTCCGCCCTGCCAAGGACGATGCAATTGACGACAAGAAGGGAGATGAAGACGCCTAGGCTCGAATATAGCTCAGGGAGGAAAGCCTCAGAGAACATCTCGACCAAGCAGACAAAGGTCGCGATGATGACGATATAGGCCGGGGTCTCAACCTCTTCGGGGATGAATTTCTTCAGCGCGCTCACCAAGACGTTGCTGCCTACCAAAACGAAGGTGAAGAGCAACCCCATGCCAAAAGCGGCTTCTAAGCTCGTGGTGACCCCTAGCGCCGGGCAGGTGCCAAGAATCAACACGAAGAGAGGGTTCGCCCGCCAAATGGGGGCGAGGAAGGACTCTAGATGGGTCCCATGCTGTTTTTTGGCCATTCTCATTTGCCTCCTTTCAAAGAAGCGTAATGCTGACGCTCAAGCTCGGCGACGCCATAGAGGCCGTGGCTAGAGATGGTCGCGCCGGTTTTGCCGACGCCCACCTTCACTCCCGAGGCGCATTTGCTCTTGAATTGCTCCCAGGAATGATCTTCGCCCTCGTTGAAGGGGGTGACCACGTTCTTAAGAAGAGCGGAGCCTCTGGAGAAGCTGTTCTCAAGGACATCGATATTGCTCAAGGTCGGGTTATCGTAGTTCTCGCCGGAGAAGCCAAGCAGGAAGTAAAGCCCGCCGTGAGCCTCGGTATCGTCTGAGCCGGATTCCTCTTTGACGATGTGGAACTCGGCCTCGTAGACGACGCCAAGTTCAGTGTCGTCTTGGTCATAGACGGTGTAGCTACTAGCGATGATCTGGCGTTTCTCACTGCTTGGCCAGCTCTCATCGTCCAAGCCAAGATTAGCGACGCCGGTGATGACTTGATCAAGCGTAGCCTTGCTTGCGTGGTCGCCGCCATCAAAGAGGCTGATCGCCTGATATTCGATGGTCTCTAAAGGAGAGGAAGAGGCTAATTTGGCCGCCTTCTCGCCAAAAGAGGCAAGGGCTTTGCCCGTATCGCCGCTAGGCAAGGAAGAGGCGCTATAGAAAGGAGCGGACTTATAATCGACGTCGGTGTAGCTAGAAGAGAGAACATATCCTCCTTCAAAGCCGTTTGCGCTGATGGCGATGGCGGAGGCAAAATCGCCATCTTTCCCGACGTACCAGCGGCCCGCTTCGTTATGGCCTAGGGCGTCGTCATAGTAGGAATAGTATTTGGAGAATTCTGGGTAAGAAGCATCGCTAAGCGCGGTGGCAGAAGAGGAAACCGTGTAGTTTTTCCCCGCAAAAGCGGCCTGATTCCAAGCGGAGGGGTCTTCGACGATGCCTCCTGCAAGGGCCGCGTAGAGCTTGCTGGATTCGCTGACGATTTTGCTGACCGCGCTTGCGGTGATGGTCGCGCCGATGTTCTGCAGATCGTCATAGCTCTTGCTCCCGTTATTGACGGGGTCGAGGTAGTTCTTCTCGAAGGTGCTTCTAAAGGAGTCGCTGCATTTGAGCATCGTGATCTTCTTTAGGGCTGGGGTGCCATTATCCATGGCAAAGCCGACTAAGATTTCAAGATCGGCATCTCTTCCGGCGGCGCTGCCGTGGAAGACTTTGCCTAGCTCCTTACTTTTGCCCTCGTCGCTATAGGCGTTGACGTAATAGTCGACGGTGGAAAGGCTTAAGCCATTATCCAAGAGGGCTTTCTTCTCTTCTTCGGTATCGAAGTTCATCTTCTCAAAGGCCTTGGCCTCAGGGAAGATCTCAAGGTAGCCGGCATTGGCTTTCTTCGCGGCTTCTTCGGCGATGATCGGGGCGGTGACTAGGTTCACCCCCGCAAGCAGGCCGGCGCTAACTACGCCTAACCCGAGCAAGACGCCTCCGCAAAGGAGGTATTTCTTCATTTGGTCTTTCATTAGAAGCCTCCTTTCAAGACGATCGAGGCTTTCGCGGCGTCAAGAAGCTCATTGGTTTTTGAGGGAACGGCGAAGCAGAGGATGAGGATTGCAAGGGAGGCGATGATGCCGTAGGTCAAGAAATCCTTCCAGTTGTAGCGCGAATGGACCCATTTGTAGTGATCAAGGAAGGCGCTGACCCCATTAGCGATCAAGATGCCATAGGCGACGCCTTCAGGATTCGAAGCAAATAGGCGCATGAAGAGGGCAAGGATCGCGGCGATCATGCCGTAGGTGACTCTAGAGGGGGCGTCGATAGGCATGGTGACGGGATCGGTGATCATGAAGGTCAGGCCAAAGAGCATGCCGCCAGAAAGGATCTGGTTGAGGGCGAAAGCAAAAGCGCCGTCACCACTTTTTTGGAAGGCTCCAGCAAGCAAAGACAAAAGCGCGAAGCTCAGCCCATAAGAAAGGACGACCCGCCAATCCGCCGCCCGGCGGACCAATAGATAAACAAGGCCAAGAAGGATCGCGGCCTTGCATACCTCCCCCATCGCTCCCGCGGTGTTGCCAAGGAAGAGATCGAGGAAGGAATAAGGGCATTTGCTGATGAGGGGATTTGAGCTTAGATAAGTCGCCCCGGTAGAAAGGGAAGCGTCTAGTCCGAAGAGCTTGATCCAGCCATTGGTGACGTAGGCCCCATTCCAGGAGGAGCCAAAGCAGAGTTTCGTGAAGACGAACCCGACGGCGGCGGGGTTGAAGATGTTTTGCCCGAACCCGCCGAAGAGGAGTTTAGCGATGATGATGCCAAAGGCGCTGCCGGCGATGAGATAGAAATATTCCATCCCGGCCATCGAGGCGGATCTAGGCTCCATCATGAGCCCGAAGATGAGCGCGCTGACGGCGGCCCCTAAAGCGTTGGAGGGCCGATAGGATTTAAGCGAGCCCTTGCCCTTGATAAGGACGAAAATGAGCTCGGCAGTTTCCATGGTGATTAAAGGGATCAAGATGTTCTTGATGCCCGTCCAGCCATAGCCGCAGCTCCAAATAAGCAGAGGGAGCAAGGCAATGAGGACATCAACAAGCATCGTGACGACGCTTGCTTTTCTCCTAATGTGCGGAGAGGTTTCAACGGTGAAATTCATGTTCTCTTTCTCCTTTCATCAGGGCAGCTTCGCCACCACTTTCGCTCGTCTCATATAATCGGTGAGAGGGATTTTCGAGGTGCAGGAATAGCTGCAAAGGCCGCATTCCATGCAAGAGAGGACGTTGAGCGATTTGATCTTCTCTTTGTTGACGGGCATGCTCTTCATGGCTTTCATCACCAGAACCGGGTGCAGGTGAACGGGGCAAGAGAGGACGCAGGAGCCGCAGCGGATGCAGGGTTCCTCGACGTAATGCTTTTTCTCGTTGACGACGATGGAAGTAACGGTACGTGTAACGAAGCAGTCATCGCTAGGGATCGCTGCACCCATCATGGCCCCGCCGACGATGAGGACCTTCTCCTTCTTCTCGTCTTTATATCCTCCCGCGGCGGCGATAAGCTCGCTGAAGGGGGTTCCAACGCGAGCAAGAACCGTGCAGGGAGAAGAAATCATGTCGCCATTGACGTTGACGTAGCGCTCCATCACGGGGCGCCCATCCTCAAGAATCGACATCATCTGAATCATCGTGTTGACGTTGAAGTTCAGGATGCCGTATTTAGCGGGAAGCGTCCCTGATTTCACTTCGATTCCCGTCGCGCGGCGGATCATCTCGATTTCCCACCCTTGCGGATAATACGAGCCAAGAAGCTGCATGGTGACTCCGCTACCGGGATATTCGGCAATGACTTTATTGAAGATGGGAACAAGCTCTTGATGTTTCTTTTTGATGCAGATGCGCGCGTCATGGCAAGAGAAGATCCTCTCTAAGAGAATCATCCCCTCAATCACGCGGCGGAGGCTATCTTCATCCGAGAGGGAACGGTGGTCGGCGCTCACGTAAGGCTCGCATTCGACCCCATCGATCAGGATGGTGTTGATCTTCTCCTTCGTCTGCATTTTGACGTAGGAAGGGAAGCTTGATCCGCCAAGCCCGACGGCCGCGTAATGCTTTAGCTCCTCCACAAGCTCGTCTTGGGTCAAGGATTTTAGCTCTTCCTTGCTCCTTGTCTTCACGTTCGGGTCAAGGGTGTCCAAACCGTCGTTTTCGAATTTCAGGTATTCGATGACCTTACCGTTGCGGTAACCGTGTTTCTCGACGCCTAAAAAAGTCCCCGAGCAGGGAGAAAAGATAGGCTGGTCGTAGAAAGGCCCGTGACGGACGCCGATCTCTTGGCAGAAATTGACTTTGTCCCCTTCTTTAAGCGCGACATCCGCCTTTGCGCAGCGGAAGTTCGTCTTCGGGACCCACAAGAATTTCTGAACCGGCAAAGCGCAGAGAGGAAGGTCGAGTGAATAGCCCTTCGGCGTCTGCAGATGATTCGACTTTGCAATCATAAAAATGGTGTCTCCATTCCTTTTTCGAGATTATAAGGTTGCGCGCACGCAAAGAGAAGCGATATCGCGTTACTGATTTACCAATTGTATCGCCCACGAAAAAAGGAGGGCCGAAGCCCTCCAAAAAGGACTTAGAAATTCCTTATTTATTTCCCCCAGTGGGCGGGATAGAGGTCGCTTGTGGCAGTCGGCTGATCGGTGGCGACAAGGGCCGCGATAAGCGCGGGGACGGTCACGACTAAAGCAGCGCCGACCGCGCTTTCCGCCTCGGCGTAGTCGCAGACGGTGTTAACGGCGGTGCCGTAGTTCATCGTCCACTCATTGCCGGCGTAGTTGCTGGCTTTGGCATTGTACCAATGGGTGAGGATGTTGTCGTTGAATTCGAACTTCAAAGGCTCGTGCAATTTAGCAGGCTGCTTCGGATTCGGATAAAGCGCATCGAAATCAAGGGTGAGGTTGCCTGTTCCAGTGGAGGAATACTTCTCATCGGCAAGAGCGATGTAAGAGCCATTGTCCGTCGCACCGGCCATGATGGTCTCCTCGCCAACGGCGATTGCCTCTTGCTTGGTGTCGAGGGTGTCTTGTCTTTTCAGATAAGCGGAAAGGCCGCCGGCGCCATTGTGCCAGTGCTCACGGCCGCATTTGACGAAGGCGTCAATCTGGTTCTGGGCGAAGTCGGTCATAATGTCTTTGGCGGCAGCATAAGAGACGGTGTCTTTGGAGGTGATGGTGACCTTGTAGCTCGTGGTCGCGTTATTGCCGGTCTCCTCATCAGCGTAGGCCGATTTGACGCCGAAGACATAATCTTCGCCGCTCTTGTAAGCGAAAAGCTCATCGTTGGCGCCGAGAGTGATTGTTTCCGCGTCTGCTTCGCTAGACAAGGCAATGGTCTTGCCAGCGCCGAGAGTGACGTGAGCGTAGTTGGTGGTCGCATCGAAGACGTAGGTCGAAAGAGTGCCGGCCTTGGTGGTGGCGCCATCAGCGTTGGTGACATCCTTCATCGTGTTGTTGGTGGAGGTCAGTTTGGTCTGCGTGGTTGGGGTGGCGGCGACGATTTCGTCCAATTTGGTGTAAGCCTCTTTGCGGGTGAGGCTATTATTGCCTCCGCAGGAGGTGAGTCCGAGGACGAGCGCGGACAAAGTCAGAGAAAGTTTTTTTGCATTCATGATGAATTGCTCCTTTACGGGCAAGATTTTAGTGACGTTTTTCCCTTGCTTGCAAGGGGGATGCTTAATTTTTGAGCGTTTCCGCTTCAAATGTCCGAAAGACCCTTTGTTTTTCATCCCTCTCTCTTCTATCCTTCTCCCATGAACGAAGAGGAAATCCAATTTGCCTTGGCGCGCCTAGGCGATTTATCCAGGGAATGCGAAGAAAAAAACTATCTCACCCACAGCGCCTTCTTCGGCTTTTCCGAGCAAAGCCTCTTATTAGAAGCTTTGAAAAGGCAAAAAGAAGTCAGCGGGGTTCCCTATGTCCTTTTCGGCGGTGAGGGGGAGAACGAAAGGCGGTGTTTCGTCTTCCTGCCATCCTATTTGACCGAAGAAGATTTCCTGCAAGAGAAGGCCCTGCAAGAGCAAGTCCTCTCTTGCCTCCATATTTATCCTAAAGCGGAGAAATTCGCCCTTCCCTTATCGCATCGCGACTATCTAGGGGCCTTGCTCTCCCTAGGGATAGAAAGAAATAGACTTGGGGACATCCTCTGCGGCGAGAAAGACGCCTATGCCTACGTCTCTTCCGAGCTGCTAGATTATCTTCAAGCAAACCTGACAAGCGTTGGCAGGAACCCCATTAAAACCGCAAAAGCGCCCTCTTTTTCTTGCCCCTACGCGCCTAACTTCCAGCAGAAGCGCCTATCCGTTTCCTCTTTGCGGCTAGATTCCCTTTTAGCCGGAGCCTTCCAGATTTCTAGAGAAGAGGCCAAGCGTCAGATCGAGGCAGGGAACGTCTTTTTGACCTCCACCACTCCAAAGCCCGATGCCTTTCCAAAAGAAGGAGAGCACATCTCTTTAAGAGGCAAAGGGAAATTCATTTATCTAGGCGCGGACGGCGTATCGAAAAAAGGGAAGCCAATCGCCTTGATCAAGCTTCCCAAGTGACCTATTTTCCGTTCAAGAGTTCACTGAGAATCCCACAGGAACCATTTTCTCACATTGATGGGTTGTTTTTTCTCAAGACTAGCTTGCCTTTCTTCGCATTCTTACAGCCTTCTTTCGCGCGGCGTGCTATCGCCCCGCACGGAAAACTTATAAGCATCAAAAAAGTTCAGAAGATCAGAGGCAAGAGCTCATTGGCAATGGCGACCTATTACAAATCACATACATGCCTTTGATTCCATTTAAGTGAAAGTGCATGCCTAGTGAACTTCGTTTAGGTTTTGCGGGCTTTTTTGAATCGTTATCCCAATTGTTGAACTTGTGGGTTAAAAACGCTAATCCGCGGCGGCCGTCGTTATGGTCGCCGGGTTGCTCCGGACCCCAAAAGGCACGCCGTTGCGGGTTTTTCTCCTTCGGTAGAAGGTGTAGGTGGTATTCGGAAGGAGCCCGTCGAAAAGGCCGCTTTCCTGATAATCCTCGCCGGCAATGCGGTATTCGTAGAGATCATTAGTTACTAATTGTATGGTTGTAGCGGTGACATTTTTGCATTCTGGCGCATCCTCATAAACGTATTTGACGTCACAAACGCGTTTGGAGCCTAAGTACCCTTTTCCTTTGCAGGCGGTACACATGACCCTTGCATCCAAGACCAGCTTATTGTTAGAGCCACTCCACCTATTTTCATATACCTTTTGGCCACAGGATGAGCAATACCCATAGTCGGCGTTGTAGTTACCGTAGTACTTTGTATCAGTAATGGCAACGTAAGGTTCTTTGCAATAAGAGCAGAACCAGCCGCAGCCATCGCATTCCTTGCACGAAGTGTCGCCCGTCCCGCCACAATCCGGGCAGAGTGGGACCCACATGGCATACATAGTGAGATTGATGTCTAAACCGAAGAAATAATCCCCATAAACATACTTTGAGTAAAGGTTGTTCCAGCCGTAGAAATGATAGCCTTTGCGGGATGGTTGTCCTTGAATCCGCAGGGTCTCCCCTTTTTTCTTTGTCTGCTTTTCTGGCCCGCCGGTCCCGCCGTTGGCGTTAAACCAAATGGTGAACTCGTCGCATTCCTTCTTTACGTATTTCGCGGTATAAGTCGCGTCACCAGTAACTTCCTCAACCTCAGGATACCAGCCATCGAAGGCCCAGCCTTCGTAAGGCATCTCATCGGAAGGCTTGACTTCTCGTTTCGGGTCCTCGCCATATGAGGGCAGATCCCCATAAGCCACGGAAGAAACTTTCAGCGTGCTGCCGTCATAATCCTTCCAGGTGATTTTGTATTTGTTTGTCTAGCACTCGTAAACGGCTTTATAGGTGGCGTCCCCAGTCACATTCTCAATCTTTGGCTCCCAACTTTTAAAGGCATAGGTGTATTGGGCATCGCGTTCCCTGAAGGGCTTTTCCTCACCATAAGAAGGCTTTTCCCCATAAGGGAGGGTATCGACACGAAGGACGCTGTCATCGTAATCAACCCAAGTAATCTTATACTCGTTTGTTATGCGCTTAAAACGAGCCACATATTCACGATTCTGATGAATAGGCCCTTTATCCCCTTCCCAATAAGAGAAAGCGTACGTGTAATAGGCATCGCCGCTTTTCGTCGGGGTCTCCCCGCGGTAAACGGGTGTGGAGCCATATTCCCATTCCTCTTCAAGGATGACGGTCTCATCCTCGTTCATCCAAGTGACAGTATATGTTTTGAGATTTTTATCTAAGATCGCTGTGTACGTGACGTCTTCGTAGGCCGGCCGCACTTCAGGGGTCCACCCGGCGAAGGTATAAGAGTATTGACGATCAGAGTCGTTTTTTACCGAAATAGCAAAGTCCTCCCACCCAGGGGATGGGGAGGGCATCTCACCTCGTTTCACGCGGGTGGTATCACGGTGTGACCCGATGACCCAAGTTATTTCATAATCCCAACTACCAGAACCGCCGCAAGAAACAAGACATAACGATAAAAAAATTGCGTAGAACAAAATCGCCTTCTTTGCATGGAATTTCATATCGAACCTCTCTGCCTAGCGCAATTCAGGCACTGCTCGACGGCCCGCTCGTTTTTCTTGGAGTAATGCGAAAGAGGCGGCACATCAAGCGTGTGCCTCCCTTGCGTCAGTTCCCGGTCCAGCAAATAGCGGATGTTCCGCAGCTTGAGGAGAAGCGATTTCGCCCCATGCGCAATGATGATATCGCCGAAATCGGGATCCATTATGAAACCATCGGACGACAAATTCTTCTTATTTATGACGTAGATATCGACGGCTTTTCTCGCGACAAGGCGCTCTTCCTCGTCCGTCCAGCCGCTTTTCGATGGGGTTTTAAAGGCGCTCGGAACGTGGGCTACCACTCCAGTCTTCGTGCCGCTTAGGGACGGTTTTTCATTCGCTCTCACCTTTTCGAATGCCTTCCTGAATATTTCGATGATGACTCCGCTGATTACGTTGACGCCAATCGACACGAGAGCCGGGATAAGCAAGTCAAGCAAAATGGATCCCTCCCTGACCCCTTTCACACGCACCGTGGATCTGGCGAGATCCTCACGAAGCTCTGGGCGTCTAATCGAGCAGATCGCCAAAGCCGAATCAAAGGTCCCGTTTACAAATTCGAGAAACCTAGCAAGGGTCTCGAGCGTCAAGGGCTCATCATAAGTAATGCGGAATTCGAAGACGTCGTTTTCCATGTGATTGCACCTCTCAAAAAAGAATTGTAGAGAGAGAGAGAGAGAGAGAGAAGCAAGCGGAAAATGATGGCCTGTTAGTTCTAATAGTTAATGCAGTTCAGGAAAGGGAAAACTGCATTTACTCTGCAAACTAGCAAATAACATGATTTCATGCAAAACTTACTGCAGATTTGACATAACTTTTGCATTTAATTGCATTAGACTTGCTGGATCTTTGTATTTACGAATTAAACTCTTTAGTGCACGTGAGGGATAGATCAGCATCCGAATTGGTGTGATATT
>CAVFEQ010000006.1:0-67457 GCA_963621535.1 Paludibacteraceae bacterium
ATATTGTACAGAAACCTGGGTCACCTTCCAGTTCTAGACTGGTCGGTGATTTTTTTATTTACACAGACTTTTACTTACTCTCAACGGCCTTCGCTCCAAACCTTATTTTTGAACCAAAACGTTTTCCTGGATTAACCGATCCAAGGGAGCTTTGATAAAAATTTAACAAAATTCGGCTATAAAAATAACTGCCGAAATCACTTAAAATTAGTTATTCTATGGACGGAGATAATTTGATGGTGAATACATTTGATGAAAACACGAAATTTATCACGATCGCCAATTTGAAAAGGCAAGGCTATTCTTATTATAAAATCAGCCAACTTGAAAAAGACGGCGTCCTTCGAAGGGTAAACCGCAGCACTTATGAAAACCTCACCTATAAGGGGGACGAGAACGATTTTTACAGCGCGGAAGCGTATGCACCTAGCGGCGTCATATGCCTTATGAGCGCCGCAAGATATTATGGCCTGACCAATTTCCTTCCGGATGGAGTGGATGTTGCGATCGGGCGGAAGAAAAAAATCAGCACTCTTCCCGAATGGCCGGAAATGAAAATCCATTATTTCGACGCGGTGAGAATGGATATAGGCGTCAGGGAAATTCGAGAAGGGAATAACGCTTTCCATATTTTTGACATTGAGAAGACGGTCGCGGATATCGTCTACTACCGAAATAAGGTGGGGATAGAGGGGATGAAGGAAATCCTGAGGAATTATCTTGGGCGCAGCGATCGGCAGATCGATAAGCTCTACGCTTATGCGAAACGCCTACGCTGCGAAAAGATATTGAGGACATATTTGGAAGTGCTTTTATGAATGCCAATTTGGTAAAAGCAAAGCTTGAGAACTTTGCATGCAGCAACGGCTGCAAATAACGTTCCGTCCAAAACATGGCTGAATTGGACGAAAATAAGCACAAGTGGACGAAAAAGACCGCCATCAAGCTATGCCGGAAGCTCAGGCGATGTGCTACTGCGTTGTCTGCTTTTCCTATTGTTTATCGCTAGAGAATCGACTATGCGAAATGTCGTATGCTCTCCGAATATCTTCCGGAAGACCCTCTGGGGTCAACGCTTTTGCTGCGTCTTCGCTGCCATCTTTCATGGCCTGTGTGTAATACCAGCATTTGTAGCTAAGCATATCGAGCGTCTTATGCAACTGCTGGATTTCCGCTTCCACGCGCTCTTTTTGCTTATGGATAAGCTCAAAACGTTTGGCATAGGTGGCGGAGCCTTCCGCGCACCACCCCATAAAGAGCTTAATGTCTTTTATTTCAAGGCCGGATTTCTTTAGACACTCGATCACTCTGAGCGCCTCGATTTCATTCTCGCTGAATTGGCGAATGCCGGACTCGCGCTTTAGCCTTGGGAAAAGCCCTTGTTTGTCATAATAACGCAGCGTGGAAATGGGGAGATCAAACATCTCCGCTACCTGTCCAATCGTATACATCGTTAGGCTCCATGATCCCTTAAAAAACATCTTGACCTAAAGTCAGGTTTAGGGTCTAGGGTAAGATAGCACATCGCGGATGTGCTTCAAGATAGAAAGGAACGCCACGATGAATAAACCCTATATTGTTTGCCACATGATGACGGCGTTAGATGGCCGCATTGACTGTCGCATGACCGAGCAATTGCCTGGGGTGAGCGAATATTACAGCACGCTGGAGTCTTTCGCTGCGCCTACGCGAGTCAGCGGGCGCGTTACGGCGGAGCTAGAAATGGCTCTGCCGGGAAAGTTTTCTAGCAAAGTCGCCACGCCTATTGGCAAAGAAGCGTTTCATAAAGCCTGCCGAGCCGATGGATATGAAGTTGTGGTTGATACCCACGGGACATTGCTTTGGGAAGACCAAGCAAAGGCAAATCGTCCGATACTCGTTTTAACCAGCGAGAAGGCAGATCGGGAATATCTGGACTATCTGATCAATCAGCATGTTTCCTGGATTACCTGCGGGAAGGAGCGTGTTGATTTAAAACGAGTCTGTGCGATTCTTGCCGATGATTTCGACGTCAAAAGAATGGCCGTGGTCGGCGGAGGGCATATCAACGCAGGGTTTCTTTCCGCGGGACTTTTAGATGAGGTGAGCATTCTGATTGGCACAGGCATTGACGGGCGCGAGGGCATGAGCGCTGTCTTTGATGGGCTGCCGATGGATAGACCAGTTACGCCGCTACAGCTTGAACAGATCCAGTCATTTGATAGTGGCGTCGTTTGGCTTCGCTACAAAACACTTTAAAACCGTTTGGAGGCAAGATCATGAAATTTGCAAACAAGGATGCTTTTACCAAGCAAAACGTCTTTGGCGTAGGCGCAGAGAATTCAGCATACGCCCAATACTTTAGCGGGGAGTCGTTCTTGAATCCGCTTACAGATCCGAAGAAAGGCCCTTTTGCAGCCAATGTGACCTTCGCGCCGGGCTGCCGCAACAACTGGCATATCCACCACGCAAAAAGCGGTGGCGGCCAGCTGCTTATTTGCGTGGCCGGCGAAGGCTGGTATCAGGAAGAAGGGAAAGAGGCCATCAGCTTGCACGAAGGCAGCGTGGTGATGATCCCCGCAAACGTCAAACACTGGCATGGAGCGAAAAAAGACAGCTGGTTCTCTCATATTGCCATTGAAGTGCCTGGAGAAGAATGCTGCAACGAGTGGTGCGAGGCCTTAAGCGATGAGCAATACGCCAAATTGAAAGGATGAGCGGTTGCGCTGATTCGGCTTAAGGGCAATCGTAAAGAAGATATTAGAAAGGAGAATGCACGATGAGCAAAATCGTTCAAACGGCGGGGAGAGATGCCCTGGGGGAGTTTGCCCCGGAGTTTGCCCATTTCAACGACGATGTGCTTTTTGGCGAGAACTGGAGCAATGAGGACATCGACTTAAAAACAAGAAGCATTATCACAGTTGTGGCATTGATGGCGCAGGGAATCACGGACTCTTCGCTGAAATATCATCTCCAGACCGCTAAAAATAACGGGGTGTCGAAAAAGGAAATCGCCTCTATCGTTACGCATGTTGCCTTTTATGCCGGCTGGCCGAAAGCCTGGGCTGCGTTTAATCTTGCAAAGGAAGTATGGAGGGAGAAATAGGACACGTTCTGCAAAAAGACAAGCTTTAGACGAAGATTCGACGCTTATAAGAGGCTATCGAGGACGAACTCTTTCCACAAAGGCAAAACGAAAATCAGTTTTCCGCGATTTTCCCCGTTTGCTACACCTTTATCGATAAGCCTCTTCCTATAGGGGTTGAAGTGTCCATTATCGAGATTTGCGACTTCCATGATGTCCTTCACTTTGTCGCTTGGCGCTTTCGCCATGGCCTTTACGACCTTTTTGTCGCCCTCGGATAGTTCTGACCAAATCTTCTGGTAGGAATATTCCTCGAGGTATTGGCGGTACTCATCGAGGGCGGCTTTGTAATCCCCGCCATGCCGGTATGTCAAAAAGCCAAGCGCTTGGAAGGCGAAAGCATAGCCTTTGGTTAGCTCTGCCATCCTTTTCGCGTCCTCCTCCTTCAAGGAGAACACCTCGGCGTATTGATTTTGTATTGACCTCATATTAAGCGGGCCGAGATTTATTTTTGGAGCGCGATAGAGGAAGGTCAGGCTCTTTTCGTCTTGGAGGTTCTTAATGTTGCTATGCATGCCGGTCATGAGCAAAAACACGGGCAATTCGTTTCTGACAAGAATCTGAAAAGCGCTGGCGAAAACGCGCATATTCGCGCTGTTATAAACCTCATCGACGGCGATCAAGACCCTTTTCCCTATCTTTTTCAAATGCTCAAAAATCTTGCTGACGGCTGTTTCTTTATCCGTGATTCTGCTTTCGATTCCAGCACCTACCGTAACGATGTTAAACAGAGACAAATTAACGTTTAGAGTCTTCAGCAAGTAGCCAACCTGGCTATTCAACTTGGAAAGAAGCGCTTCGATCATGTCGACGTTAGGGTTAAGCTCGATCACAATCCACTTCTCGTTGTCTCGGAAATAATCGCAAACCTGTGTCATCAAAACGGTTTTTCCGCTTCCTCTTATGGAAGTGATCAGATAGATCTGCTGATTGATCTTTTCCTGAGAAAAGGCGTCGATGATTTCGGATTTGGGGATGGGTCTGTCTATGACTAGATTTGGGTTTTTGCCGAACATGATTGTAAATGGATTGCTGCTCATATATTAACCTCCTGGATTATTTTACTAACTTTTACTAACCTTTACTAATCTTTACTATTTTAAAAAAGTTTTACTATCTTTTACTATTCTGCCTTTTTGATTTCCTTGACTAACGGGGTTATCTTTTGCCAAGCACATGCAAGGTCGCGATTTAACGTCGGCGTTTCCGCTTATTGAGGTGCTTCTTTTTTACGACGCCTACATTGGTGGAACGCTATCGATGGCAGTGGATGTGTTGATTCCAGCTCCCGACTCGGCAAGAATAACGAGCTATAAGCTCTCGCTTCAATATGAAAGGTTAAAAGCCTCGGACATCGGCTTTACAAAGTGAGGGGTGGAAAGGCTTTTGGACGAACATCGCCTTCCACATGAGCTTGTTAATCGAGCAAATCCGTCCCTTTTTTCGTGATGAACTCCGCCCAGTAAATCGGAAAATAAGAAACGTGTCCTCTTGTTTCATAATTGCCGTTATGGAAGACGATTGCCCTCTTAGAATGATAAACCTCGAGCATGTTGTTTAAGGCTTGGTGGCGAAGGTAGTCTTTCCCGCTCTTGACTTCAATCGGGATCACTTCTCCATCTTTTTCGATCAGGAAATCCACCTCGCCATATTTTTTCGAATTGTAGTAATAGAGGTCTCCAAAGCCATGGGCCCGGAGCAAAGAAGCGACGGCGTTCTCATATATGGAGCCAAAGTTAATGCTCTTCTCGCCCAGCAAAACCTTCTTTTTGAATTCATCGTCCATGAAGTAAAACGTCAACAGTCCCGTGTCTTGGAGGAATAACTTGCAGAGGTTTCTCTCTATTGACGCCACTAAAGGCGCGATGGGTTCACTGACGTTCCAAACCGGAATCGCAATGCCCGCGCTTTCAAGCCACAAAAAAGTGCCTTTCACCTCATCTGGCTTCCCTTTTTTCTTAAGCAAACCGACCTGGAATCTTTTGCTTTTCGCGTTCAGTTGACCGGGAATCAGTTTGTACATCGCCTGTATGGGGAGCTTGTCTTCGACGGAGGCGTACTTAGGAACGTCGCGGATGTTATAGGCCTCGACGTCTTTTTGGGCCAGCTCGACCTTTTTCCATGAGGAAGTTTCAAAAAAGGTCTCCACACATTTGGGCATCCCCCCGACAAGCAAATAAGAAGCGAAAACTTCCATTAGACGATTATGGACGAAAGTAGGGACGCTCACGCGGGAATCAAAGCATTCTTTCGCCACGGCTAAGAGCTTTTCTTTGCCCGCGGCGATGCAAAATTCCTCAAAATCCATCGGGAAGAGAGTGAAGGCAGTCATATAACCGCTGGGCCAAGAAGAGACTCCATTAAGGCTCACGCCAAGGAGCGATCCGGAAAAAGCGAAGCGGTAACGAGAGTCAAGGACGAGGGCTTTTGTTAAGGTGACGAGATCAAAAGAAGAGTTCTCAATGCCGTGCTCTCTTTTATATACATCGATTTGCTGAATTTCATCGATGAAGATGATGGTATCTCCAGGCACCATATCGCCATCTAGAAGCAAGGATAGGTTCAACAAAAAACGGTCGACGTCCATGCTTTGGATGAGCAAAGGTATCGCATCGGGCTTCAAGAGCAGGTTCAATTCAAGGAAATGACCGAAATGTTCTTTCCCAAATTTCTCGATAATGTAGGTCTTTCCCGTCTGTCTTGCTCCATCAATAAATAAGGCGGTATTACCATCAAGCCATGAGTTTAAGTCTTTTTCTATCTTTCTCAGCATATATACGACACCTCCCCAACGAGACATTTTCCAACATGATTTTGCATCTTTCCAAGACATTTTCCAACATCGATAAAGGCAAAATTAGGACATTTTCCAACATTGATAACGAAACATTGTGGTTGCCAAGAAAAGTGGACACTGAAATTTATTCTTCCTCTTTTCCGCTTTCAGAAGTGGATGACCCCAGAACTTTCGTTTCTTTTCCACTTCCTAAAGTGGACGGTTTCGCGCGGGTGTACTGGTAACCTAAAAGTAGACACCAAGAGAAGAAGCTTGCACGCTGAAAACAAGGAGATGACGCAAATGGGTCCGAACGCTCAAGCGGTGGCTCCTGACTTCTTTTTCGCACCATCCCCTTGCCTTGTTTTGCGGTTTGATTTTGTTTTTTTGCCGAGGGCTTGTAATGGGAATTTTAAATAGAAGGGCGGCAAAATAAATAAGAAAAGTGTAAGCGCTTCCAACAATATTGAATAAAACTTATGGAGGTTTTATGAACAAACTTTTAGCTTCATTCGCTCTTCTGGGCCTAGGCCTAGCGGCAGGGGCGGGAACTCCTATTGAGTCCAGCCCAACCGTCTCCGTATCTTCCCAGAACTTCGCCGTCAAAAAGAAGATCTCAATGGCCCCCACCCAACCCTCGTTCCACTACTTCCTGCTTAGTAGGACCGTTGTCGAAACGACCGACCAGAGTACGACGAACACTGATGGAATGGCCCTCATCGCTTCTTCAGATTTATCTTCTGACGCCCATACCGGGTTCAGCTCGCTGAAACTTGAAGATAATAATACACTAGGCATTCGCTTTGGCTATTCTGCCATCGGCGGTTATGCCTTCTCTTTCTGGGCCAAGAACCTCGCTGCTGGCGCTTCGAAGACGAGGTTCAGCGTCCGTTTCGACAATTACGCGACCTCCGATGACACCAGTCGAGCCTGGTACGCAAATATGTCTGTGACCGAGACCGTCAATGGGTGGTCACGATATTCCTATTCGTTCGACAGGATGTTTTCTAGTCGCCCATCGATGTCTCTCACCTCTTATGGCAGCTGGCTCATCGACGACATTGAGCTGACCGACGCCAATGGGGTCAACTACGTTATGGACGGGGATTTCGAGACAACCGAGATGATGGACTACCAGCTCGTCAACGCCGGCATGGCCAAGCAAAGCAATGGTAGCGTGATTCTCGGTTTCGCCTCTTTCAACTGCGAATACAATGCGGAGAACGCTTCTTCAGGAGGCTATAACGAGGCCTATTTCCAGATCAAGCCGACTGCCGACGTAGAGTCTATGACTGTGTCTTTTGATTATTGTGGCAAAAAAGTCGGCGTCACGAACCGCAATGGGTACGAAACTCTAGAGCAAACCGATTCTACTGATGATGGCGCGTGGAAGACGTATTCTAAAACGCTATCTAAAACGGCGCTTACGACTGCGGATATTTACTTTGGGTGGAACAACCTTGGGAAGAGCTATATCAGCTATGTAAAGAATATCTCCTTCAAGGACGCCTCCGGGAATGAATATCTCCCCGAACAATTGACGAAGGAGGGGTATGCAAAGAGCTTCGCGGAGACGATCCGCAACTCCCTTACCTGTGATGGGGGAACCACGGCTCCGAGCACATCGACGTGGGGCGATATCCGCTATTGCTTTGAGAGGATACCTTTAGCAAGCCAAGCTTACATCAAATCTCTGACCCCCGATGCTGCGGGCAATGAAATCGAGCAGGCCCTTTATAAATACAGCTTCATCGTCTCCAAATACGGCGACGAGTATTACGATTATCTTGGCTATAGGGGGACCGGAAATGCCACTCGCTCTCTAACCATCAACTCTTCTTTGTCCTCTTCTGGCGGGAACCTTTATTGCTTGCTCGCCTGCGGCGGACTCGCACTAACCTGCACCGCGGGTATCGTGGTCTTCAAGAAAAAGCACCAGGCTAAATAAGCTTTGACCAATGAATAAGCCCCTTGCTTTTGCCAAGGGGCTTATTCTTAAGGTTTTGAACTACGTATTGAATGTGAATGGAACTTGGATCACGGGATATGCGATTGTTGAAAATAACAAAATTCATGATCGTGTTTCGCTTTAAATAAGGTAAGAAAAATCGTCTTTTTTGGGCCTCTGTCTTTCTATTTGTTTTAGCTTTACAAAGGATTTCCGTTTGCAACGTATCTACCAAGAAAAAAGGAAAACACCCCTTTATTTTGCCGATGAACATGCGTTGTCCGGCTGTTTTTCCACTTCTGATTGGTTAATTCAAAAAGATTGGACGAACACAACAAAAGTCGTGGGTGATCTCTTTTTGTCTAGATAGGAAAGCCGCTTTAAGGAATGTTGTCCACGAACGACAAAAAAGAATAATTTCACGCTATTTTAAACAAGCGTGTAGAGCCCCTTTTTTGTGAGAATTAGCCAAAGGAGATTACTATGCGAAATAAACGCCTTGCTTTGTTCGGCCTCTCGCTTGCTGCTTTGCATTCCGTTTCTTGTCTTTCGCTAAGCGGCGTATTCGATGTCCGCGGCGAAGGCGAAGAAACCTCATCCATGCCCCAGGGTTGGACTTTTCAGACTCTTGACGACGCTGGAGAAAATCCCGTTACCTCGCCCTATCTCTCTTCTTATGCTTACAAGGATTCTCAAAAAGGGAATTCCTTGAAATTATCTCGCCGCGTCTCCGCCTATCAGCTTTTCGCGACCAGCGAATACTTCGACGCCTTGCCAAACACCTCTTATAAAGTTGAGTTCTCATATCGAACCGATTGCTTGGACGATGACGAGAACCTTCTGACCATAACCGTCATGGAGAAACTCTCGGACGGTTCCATCCTTTCCTCCGATGTTGCCTCAGAAAAGGGGAGACAATCAATATGGGCTTCTAGTTCCGGCTATTACGTGACCTCGGAAACCTGCACGGGGCTCTCGGTTAAGGTGTCTTCTTCCGGTTATGGGGATTTCTATGTCGCGGATATGACTTTGAAAGGCCGCCCATCCCCCTCTTCCAATCTCATGAACTACACCTTGATTAGCGGTGCCGAGGATACGGGTACCCTCTCTCCATTAAAGCAAAGCGCGTTGAGCGATGATTGCTATGCTGGCGAAAAAGCCCTTCGCTTGAGCACCCAGGGCATTAAGATGAAGCTAGGCTTTCTTCCTGTTGGGATCTATGAGCTGAAATTCAAATATAAGCACGCCGCTGAACCGGGCAGTTATGGCCGCGTTCGTTTAGACAACGTCACTCTCGACGGGACGCGTTTGTGGTATGGTGATGCGGTTTCTAGCAATGACACGAATGGCACGTGGGCCAGTTACAGTTACCGTTTCCAGAAATCGGCGACGGTATCCTGCGACATCCAATGGTTCCACATTTATTTCAACGGGACGTATCTCATCGATGAACTCGGCCTCTATGACGAGGAAGGCTACAACTATGTCCCTGATGGAGGCTTCGAAGGATATGACATGGACGGCATCTCCTTGGTGGGAAATGCCTCGATCGTTAAGAATCTCGATGGGACGTTCAATTACGCGGGCGTCTATACGACATGGAGTGGCAGCGCCACGCCGAAGATCGTCTATAGCAGGGAAGCCATGGATCTTGAAAACGGCAAAACGTACACCCTTTCCTATACGTATAGAAACGGCTATGGAAGCAATTTCGGCGGCGTCAATTATGGCGAAACGACCTTGGTGGATAGCGTCAGCATCAGCGAGACGTGGCAAACCAAGACCGTGGATTTCGTCGCGGATTCCTCCTCTTCTCTCTCCTTCTGCCTTGGACAAGGCTGGGGCGAACGCCTTGGGTATCTGAAAGACATCTCCGTCAAAGACAGCGACGGCGTCGAATGCATCCTGGCCCAAGTCAAAGAGCACGTCACCGATCCTGCAGACATCGGAGACAACATCTTCCCTTATGGGCAATTCGATTACGCCTTCCCCGATGATTCTTCCTCCTCTTCCTATTCCGAGGATACCTATTCCGGGGAAACGCGTTCAGAGAGCTCATCTTCCTCCTCTAGCTCTTCTTCCCCCGCGGCGGATTCTTCTTCCCAAAACGGTGGGGGCTCCGACCAAGACGGCGACTCTTTTAACGGCGCGAACCTTGCCCTCGGTTTAAGCGTTGTCTTTACCGTGATCGCTACCGGTGGACTAGTTACCTCAATTGTCTTATTGGCGAGGAAGGGAAAGAAGCATGAATAGAGTCAAAACCTTCGTTTGCATGCTTTCGTTACTCGCTCTCCCTGCCTCGATGCCTGAGCTTATTTTGACGGCAGAGGCGGAAGAGGCGACGAATTCCGCGGGGCTTAGGCTTTACCAGATCAAAAGCCCGGCCTGCTTTCACACCGTCCTCCAGGAGAAATACATCGAAGACGGCAACAATTCCATTCAGCATTTCGCTAAGGCCAATGCCGAAATATCTCGCCCCGACGCATTGAAATTCGAATGGGAGGCCGAGAAGATCAAACCTACGGCAAAACCCACGTATTATTTCACCATTTCCGAGAACGCAGACCTCTCTAACGGCAGGACCTTCCAAACCAACGAGAACTTCGCCAACGTGTACAACCTTAAACTCGCGACACGTTATTACTATTGCGTTTCCACCAAATACGGAGGCGTTACTTCCACTAGCGAAGTGAAGCATTTCTCCACCGAGCAAAGCGTCTTCAGAAACCTTTATATCGATGGTGTCGCCAACGCCCGCGATTTGGGCGGATGGAGGAATGGCGAAGGCAAATTTATGGTCAAGCAAGGCATGCTTTACCGCAGCGGGCCTTTCAATGTCTCTAATTCCTCAACCTATCAGAGATCCATTTCATCCGAAGGATTGGAGGAAGTATCGTATCTAGGCATCAAGACCGAGATCGATCTGCGCCGCACCGACAATGGCGAAGCCAGCGTTTTCGACTCAACTAGCCCCTTAGGAAGAAACGTGAAATACGTCTCCGCGCCTTTGAATTGGGACAACGCCGACAAGGCCCTTACAAACACGGACAACATCGCCTCTATCAAAAAAATCTTCGAAATCCTTGGCGATGCGAGCAATTACCCCGTCAATTTCCATTGCACCGCCGGGGCCGATAGAACCGGCCTTGTCGCCTTCTTGATCAATGGCCTCCTCGGCGTTTCCGAAGCCGATTTGTACCGCGATTACCTCTTCACCAACTTCTCGAACGTCTATTGGATCCGTTACAAGAGCACGATCGCCAATTCATGGGTCAAGACCGTGAAAAGCCAAAGTGGCGTCACATTGCAGGATAAGATTGTCCATCTTTTGCGCTCCTTCGGCATCTCTTTAGATGACCTTTCGAGCCTTTATTTCTTAATGCAGGAGGAGGGGTATCGTCCATGATTAAAGCTTTGGTTTCTTTGCTTTGCCTTTCCTCTTTGTTTTATGGCGCAGGATTAACCTCCTCATCCAACATCGTTAACGTCAGGAAAGAGACCCCAGACATCGCTAAAGTCGGCGCCAGCGCCGAAGAGGGAGGGGCATGGGGCTTTGAAGAGGAGGGCGGATGGAAGTTCTCCGAAGAAGGGAGCGCCACCTACACCGATGAAGAGGCCTGCTCTGGCAGCAAATCCCTTCATATCGTTCGTTCAAACACCAATTCTTATTTCACCGCCACAAACACCACCCCCTTTCAGATTGAAGGCGGCAAACGTTATCGCATCGGCTTCTTCTACAAGAGCCAGCATTCCTATGGCGTGAGTCTGACGATGAACGTGCAGACCTTCGATTCCTCCGGGACTCAACTGCGCACGATCGAAGGGGGCAACAATAAGCTAAACGCCGATTCCCTTTCCTCTTCCTGGAGCGAATGCTTCATCGAATTTCAGGCCAAGAACGATGCCGTGAATGCGACGATGAGCATCATCGTCAAATACGGAACGGTCGATCTTTACGTCGATAAGGTCTCCTGTGCTTTGACTGGCGATGATGTCTACGACGAGACTTTCTCTCTTCCCAAAGCCGATGGAACGCTTTTGAACTGGGACATGAATAAAGCCTCCGTCGTCGATGACGCTTTATTCATTGAAAACGGCGGCGAGGCCCAAACGATGTGGAAACGATTCCTCAGCGGCTATGGCTACACCTTCACTTTCGATGCGAAAGGAAAAGCGGGCAGCAAAGGAAAAATACGTTTCGATGTCTACGACACCTCTAACGTCTTGACTCAATCTAGCGAAAAGGAATTCGACCTAACCGAGGACTATCAGCAAGTGGCTTCCGAGGTTACGATCAAACGCGGCGTCAAGGCCTACATCAGCTTCATCAATGAAACCGGCTCCCCGCTTTACATCGATAATCTCCACGGGGTGAAGAGCTATTCGCCCAACGACGAATCGGGCTGGTCCGGAAAATGGATCACCTATCCTGACGCCGACGTTACCGCCGACGCCGCCTATCAGAATCGCTGGTACCGCAAGAAATTCAATATCCCTGAGCCTGTGGTTTCCGCCAGCATGCAAGTGACCGCCGACGATGTGCGTTTCCCCTTCGTCAACGGCGTCAGCTTTGGCAGTTCCGGATCCTGGTCCACGCCTAGCGTCGTGGATATTACCGACGTCGTGAAAGAGGGGGACAACGTCTTCTCTTGCCGCGTCTATAACGGCAGCTATTATTCCGGCGTTTTGTTTGAAATCACCGTCATCACCGAGTCCGGACGCACCCTTTCCTTCTATTCTGATGCGGATACCCTCACCTCCAAAACGGCTGGGCCGATTAGCGGAATGAATCTCTCCAACGAAGATTTGAGCTGGACGCAGGTGGATTACGATGATTCTTCTTGGGTTAAATGCTATGTGGTTGGACTCGTTGGCTGCATGCCTTGGGGCTCCATTCCCTTCGTTTCCCTCGCTTCGGCATGTCCAGAGCTCGAAGTCGTTGGCCTCGAGCTCCCTAACGAAGTCAAACTGGGCGACAGCATGACTTTCAAGGTCGTCTGGAAACCAAAAAGCAAAATCGAAAAGCCCATCTCCCTTTCGGTCTCCTTCTGGGGGAAATATTCCAGCGATAACGATGAATCCGATCCGGCCAGAACGGTTTTGCAACAGACTTCAGGGCCTGATATGACCGTCTGGAACGCTGAAGAAGAAGTGGAGGTCAGCTATCTTTGCGACGTTCCCGACTTCATTGAGGCGGGTTCTTACATGATTCAATTCGATACCGATGCGATCAGTGTTGTCAACAATCCCGATTACAGCGGCAACAAGATGCGCGGCCATTATGTGCAGTTCCTCAAAACTGACATTTCCTTGCAAAAGAGCTCAATCGTCATGGAAAAAGGCGTGACGAAGCTTTCTATCGGCGAGCAAGAGTACGCGCCTTATCTCTTCATGCAAAGCGACGGCCTTAAATACGTCAAAGCCTCCTATATCCGCAACCTCTACGATTCTGGAATGCGCTTGTTCTCGGTGGGTAACAACAAAGTCGTCGACACCATCACCGGTGAATCCACCTGGACCGCGGATGGGGTTTATGATTTCGCCCCCTTCGACGAAACGATATACACCACCCTCTCCGGTGCCCCGAAAGCCAAAATTCTGGTGATGGTCAGCTGCGATCCCCCTTCGTGGTGGCTCAACAAATACCCGGAAGAAAGGGCATTAAGCGCCAAAGGTGGGACCGATTCGGTCTCTTATGCCTCAAAAAGATGGATCAAGGACGTCTCCGCCTATCTTCGCGCGGTCCTTGAGCATATGAAATCAATGCCTTATGCGGCTCATATCTTCGGCGTCAAATTCGCCCAAGGCGCGACATATGAATGGCAGGAATACGGCATGGAGCTTGGCAATTGCGCCGATTTCTCCAAGGTCGCCCAAGAGGCTTTCCGCGAATTCTTGAAGGAGCGTTATCAAACTAACGCCGCCCTGCAAAAGGCGTGGGGAGATGGGCATGTCACCTTCGATAACGCCTCTATCCCCGCCTATGGGGAAAGAGAATCCTCGACTTATGTCTCCTTGCTTGATGGAGTTAAGCAAAGAAGCGTCTTGGATTACCAGGATTTCAAAGCCTATAACGTCACCAATTCCATCTATTCCTTTGCCCAGGTAGTGAAAGAGGTGAGCGATGGCAAATGGCTTGCCGGCACCTATCAAGGCTACATCACTAACGCATTGACTTATGAGTCCAGTGGCATCGCGAACAATTATTTCGCCAAACTGCTTGATAAAGATTGCCCTTGCGATTTCTTCTGTGGCCCTGTTTCCTACTCCACCCGCCTTTCTGGATACAGCGATTCACCGATGCAGGCCGCTAGCTCCATCGTCTCCGCCGGCAAGCTGCTGCTTGTCGAATTCGATGAGCGGACGGCGAAAGTCGATATGCCTGACCAGTCTCCTTTGACGATGGATGAATGGGGCAAGACCTACATCCTTGAAGACACGATCAATTTGATGAAGCGCGACGCGGGCAATTCCTTGATCACCGGTTTCGGCTCATGGATCTATGACATGACCGGAGGCTGGTATGACGATGCTGAAATCTATAACGTTGTCTCCTTGATCACGAAAGAATGGGAATACGCCATCGAACATCAAAGCAACGAGAACAATCGCGAAGTCGCCTTCATCGTTGAAGACAAGATGCCTTCGGATTACGCCTACAACTTCGGAGGCTCCTATAGCGCCTTAGAGGTTAACCTCGGCCGTCAAAAGGAAGATTTGGCGGTGATCGGGGCTGGCTACGACACTTATTTAGCTAGTCGGTTCAACGAAGGTTTGCCGAAAGAATACAAGCTCTATGTCGTCGTGGGCAACCGCTTCGACGCGGAGACCATCGAAGGCATCAACAAAGAATGCAAGAAAGAGGGGAAAGCGGTGCTTTGGATCGGCACCCCTGGCATTTATGGCCAGGATGGGTCGATGAGCCCAGATAACGTCTCTTCCCTCATCGACATCGACGTCGCCTTCGCTAGCGAGAACGTCTACACCGCCGTCTCGATCGATGAAACCAACGAGGATCCCTTGACTTTGAGCGCCAGAGGGCTGACTTATGGCAAACCCGAGATAGCCGAGGTTTCCCCAGCGGCCTATGTCACCGATGAAAAGGCAGTGGAACTAGGGCATATTAAAAACACCGATTATGCTGGCTTAGCTTACAAAGAGGTGGATAAAGGAAATGGAACCTATTTATCGGTTTTCTCTTCTTTTGGGCATGTTCCGGCCCAGGTTCTCCGCAACATCATGAAAAAGGTGGGCTGCCACATTTACGATGAATCTTATTCCGACGTCGTCTTCTCTTCCGAAGGCTATCTCTGCGTCGATTCCCCTTATGGTGGGGAACGTCATATCTCCCTTCCGAAGAAATATGATGTTTATGATGTGTTCAATCAGCGTTTAATCGGTCAGAATATTAGTGAATTCGACATCGTTTTCGAGGCTAAAAACTCCTATTTGTTCCGCCTTATGGAAGCGGGCTCCTATGGGAAAGACGACGTCTTACCCGAACCTGAGCCTTCTAACGACGCCTCTGCCCCCTCTCTTATTTTGGCAATCACCTTCTTGTCCATCGGAGGCGTTATGACGGTAGCAACGGGAGCGTTCCTCTCCCTCTACATACTTAAATCTAAAAAAGAAAGGAGCAAAGTATGAAAAAAAGGACAATTGTCGCTTTGGCTTTAGCCGGCTTCGCCTTGGCTAGTTGCGCCGGAGGAGGCGGCGGGGAATCTGAGGAAACCTCTACCTTCACCCTTCAGATCTTCGTCGGGGGCTACGGTTCCGCTCCATGGCAAAAAGCTTTGCAGAAATTTGAAGTCGACCATCCCGAATACAACATCGTCGCCAACATGGACAACAACGTCAACGCGGCCTTCACAGACCGTTGGATGAATGGCAATCCTCCTGATTTCGTATTCATCGATGGATCGAACCTCGACATCAATACCTGGCTGAAAGAAGGGCTGCTCTATGATTTGAGCGATTGGCTGGAGACCGCCAAAATCGCCGGCAGCGACACCCTGATCAAGGATAAAGTCGATGCCTCTTATTTCCGTTATTACACCGATTCTTCGAATAAGACCATCACCTATGGCGCCCCTTTGATTCTGAACTCTTGGGGCATGTGGTATGACGGCGCCGTGTTCGATGAGAAAGGATGGACGGCTCCTAAGAATTTCGCTGAGCTAAAAACCTTCGCCGGGAAAGCAAGTAGCGAAATGACCACCCTCATTTATCCTGGCGTCTATAGCGGTTACCTTGTGCAAGGGATGCTGGTTCCTGCTTTCGCCGAATACGGGGAGACTTTCTTCGACCGCGTGATCAATTGTCGTGACGCCGAGGTTTATGAATCCGCCGAATTCAAAGAGGTCCTCAACCGCTTCAATGAGTTCATCAATCTCAACGATTATGTAGTTTCCGACTGCTTGTCTTTGGACCACACCCAAAGCCAGATGGAGTGGCTGCAACATAAATCCGCTATGATCCCCAACGGTCTTTGGCTCCGCTCGGAAATGTCGAAGCTCGATGCCATCCCGGATGGGTTTGAGATGCGTTATTCACCTTCTCCCTTGGTGAAGGAGAAACAAACGATCGTCACCTCTTCCGTCACCTGCGGCATTGCCAAGGAAGCCAAGAACAAAAAGGCCGCGCAGGAATTCTTCACCTATCTTTACACTGACGAAGTGATGAAGGAATTCGTCTATGCCTCCGATTCTCCTTCCGTTGCCAAAATCGATCTATCTGATGATCCCAACGTTACCGAGGTCAACAAATACATCCAAACCATATTCAACGACAGCTCTTACGCCCGCATGGGCAATAATGGCAGCTGGGGTGGGGTAGACACCGCAATCAACGCCGCGGTCAATAGCCTCGTCAATAAATCCACCACGGTCGATGCCGCTTGCGCATCGATTAAAGCGGCGGCCATCAAAGAGATTAAGGATCGTCAGTAAGCTTTATGCGCCAAGGCCTTCTGCAACAACCGCTTAGGAAAATGAAGGCGAATTGGAGCAAAATCCTCTTCGCCTCCCTCTTCTGTTTGCTTCCCTTTTTGATTTATCTTGTTTTCTGCGTCTACCCCATCTTCCAGTCCGTGATCGATTCCTTCACGAACTGGAGGGGTTATGTGCGGAAAGATTTCATTGGCTTTGCAAACTACGAGGAAGTTTTCACTGACCCCGTGTTCTGGAAGGCCCTTGGCAATGATTTCGCCATCACCGCGATCAAAGAGGTCATCATCATCGCTTTGACCGTCCTTTTCGCGGTCTCTTTGACGAGGTTCCGCCTCAAAACAGGCGAAGTCATCACTTACAAATTCATCTTCTATATCCCCAACATGCTTTCGGTCGTCATCATCGGCTCCATCTGGCGGTTTATCTTTATGAGTGGGAACAGCGGCCTATTGAACGCATTCATCGGCTTATTTAATGGACAACCGGTAGACTGGATCACGGAATTTCCGCTGTGGTGCATCGGCTTCGTCGCTTCTTGGTGCGGCGTTGGTTTGTTCATGATCACGATGATTTCCGCGATCAATCAGATTCCTCTTGACCTGTATGAGGCCTCTGAAATCGATGGGGCCTCCTCTTGGCAGCAGCTCGTTCATATCACCATGCCGGCGGTTTGGCTGCAGGTGACTTTCATGGTCGTTTCCATCCTTTATCAGTCGCTAGGCGGGAACTTCAGCATCGTCAACGTCTTTACGCCTAATGGCGGCGTCGACAACAATTCTATGGTCATGGGCTTGTATGTTTATATCTACGGCACCAGCGGTGGACGGGTGGCCTTCTCTTACGCCGCGGCAATCGTGATGCTGCTATTTACTTCCGTCATCTCTTTGGGGGTGAAGGCGCTAATGAACGCTTTCGGGAGGAGATTCTATGAATAAGACCAAACGCTCTGTTTCGGATTCGAAAAGCGTCGTTACCTCCCGTTGGGTGATTCGCGTCATTCTTTTCCTGTGGGCCCTTTTGATCATCTTCCCTTTGCTTTGGTCCATCATGACTTCGTTCAAAAGCCAGAGGGACTATATGGCCGGGGCCTTCCTTTGGCCCACGGAGTTCCTCTTCTCCAATTACGTGACCGCTTGGCAAGAGGCTGAATTCTCTCGTTATTTTCTTAATTCAATCATCCTCTCCGCCGGCACGGTCGCCTTGACGGTGCTGATGACGATCGGCTCAAGTTACGTCATCGCTAAATACCATGGAAAGTTCTTCCATTTCCTCGATCGCTTCTACGCTTTGTTCATGATGGTCCCCCAGCTATTGCTGCTTATCCCCCTTCTTAAATTCTGCCAGAAGCTCCATATGACCGACGGGGCGATGGTCATCCCGACCCTGATGCTTCTTAACGCGATTCAAGGCGTCCCTTTCTATATCTTCCTCACCCTCCCTTTCATGAAAGGGGTCAACAACGATATTCTCGAAGCGGCGACGATCGATGGGGCCAATGAATTCCAAAGGTTCTTCAGAGTCGTTCTCCCTATGGTCAAGCCTCCTCTTTATATCGTCGCCTTGCTTAGCTTCACCGGGATTTGGAACGAATACGTCATGTCGATCACCTTCATCAAAGATCCGACCTATTACACGCTTTCGGCGGGGCTTAACAACCTTATGAGCGATGCGACGATCGGGACCGGCGTCAAATTCGCCGCGCTGATCATCACGATGATCCCTATCCTCATCGTCTATGGCATCTTCCAGAAGCCGCTTCAAAACGGCCTCTCAGCCTCCGATGGGGTCAAAGGGTAGTAAATTCACCAACCATAGCAGCGGCAACATGCCGCTTTTTTCGTCATAGCGTGGGTCTAAAAGAAATGGGTTTTATTCCTTTTTAGAGATAAAAGAAGGCCTTCTGCCGTTCTATCTAGGCTTTTGGCTTGATGCAGTTTAATTCGGTTCCGTATTTCTTTTGTTTCTGTACTTCAAAGGCGAGCAACCGAATTTCTCGCGGAATGTCTTAATGAACGTCGAAAGCGAGTTGTATCCGCATTCTTGCGAGATGACGAGCACGCTTTTGTTGGTGGCCTCAAGAAGTTCGCGCGCGTAATTCATGCGCGTATCGATAAGATAATCGACTAAGGGCACCCCTTTATAGTTTTTGAAAATCGTCCCGACTTGAGAATGGGAATAATTGGTCAACGCGACAATGTCGCTGACGCGCATGGAAAAAACCTCTGGTTTTTGGAGCTCGTTGATGAAGTTCACCAGCCATTCTGGCGTCTTGGTATGCCGGTCAGAATAGCTGAATACGTATAAACCAAGAACCCAAGACAATAGGGAGAGGCTCAGATATTTCTGATATTCGCGCGTGCTTGTTGTCCCAAGGGGGCTATCGACCAAAGAGAATTTGAGGAGGTTCTCGCAAAAACTCATCGCGGCGGTGAAATTGTCGCCGCTGAGCTTGAAATGGACGACCCGTTTGCCCGAGAGGATGTCCTCTTTGAATGACGGGGGCAGATTGCAAAAGGCTTTCTCAAGGTCTTCTTGCTGGAAATAAACGTCTTGGTGGGCGTGGTTTTCCGATAACAGGTGGATCGCGTGTAGATGTGGGGGGCCGATGAGGAAGACGTCGCCGGCGCTGACCTCATAGGTCTTATCATTGATATTGGTCTGAGCCAAACCGTCGCAGAAGAAAAGAAGCTCCCAAAGAATGTGGTTATGGCTTGGGCAGGGGGTGTTGTATTTCTTCGTGATTTGATTGGTTTCAGGCTGAAGATAACCCAAATAGTTTTTTTCCATGTGCTAAGGCCTTTACACTATCTTAATTGTTTTGGCAGAAAAAACAATTTTATCCACTTGTTTATGGCCAAAAACGCTTTTGTGTAATTAAAGGTGAACAAAAACCACTTTCTATTACTTCTATTAAAAATGACAATTTCCATAAGGATTAAGAAAGGAAGGAATTGCTCTTTTGAGTATAAACTAACCACAGTGAACAAAACTCCGCCCAAGGACAAAACTATGTTTGATAAAGACTTGTTTGCCAATCCCCCGGCAGAATATACCCCCATCCCCTTTTGGTTTTGGAACGGGGATATGGATGATAAGGAAATTGTCTTTGAGCTCGAACAGATGAAGCAGCAGGGCGTTTTCGAAGCCATCATTCACGCGCGGAAAGGGCTCGCCTTTGGCTATTTGTCCTCAACTTGGTTTGCTAAAGTCGGCCTGGCGTTAGAAACCGCCTCTAGGCTTGGCATGCGCCTTTGGATTTACGATGAAAGCGATTGGCCTAGCGGATACGCGGGAGGAAAAGTCGTCGCTAGCGATCCCTCCTTTAGTGCAAAATGCCTTTCCGTTGAAAAAATCTACCCCCTTCTTGGCCAACCCGTCATCGTTAAAGAGAAGCCGGGTTCCCCAATTGTGGCGGTGGTGGCCGTCTATCAAGACAAGGAATTCATCGACATCACCTCTTATGGCAGAGAGGGCAAAGACCCGTGGCATTCAGCCACTTTATGCTGGGAAGTGTTCGTTTTCCGCATGGAGGAGTGCTTTCATCGCCCCGCCTACAGCGATGCGCCTTACGTCGATTTGATGAATGATGAGGCGACTGAGGCTTTCATTTCCCTTACTCACGCAGAATACAAAAAGCATTTCCCTCAATATTGGGGGAACCTCCTCAAAGGGTTTTTCACCGATGAGCCTGGCTTTTATCAGAATTACCTGGAGCAGGATAAAAACATCAACACAATCGCCTGGACGCCTTCTTTCTCGGAGCGGTTTAAAAAGAAATTCGGATACGACCTCCTCCCTTATCTGCCATCGCTTTGGCAGAACATGCCTATTTCGAAGAAGATTCGAGCGGATTATTATGCGGCGTTAGATTTGTTCTACAGGGAATCCTTCTTCGACAAAATCTCTTCTTACCTCCATCAAAACGGCTTGCTGCTGATGGGCCATCTGCATCGAGAAGACAAGCTCGCTTGGCTTGTTCAGACCGAAGGAAGCTTCTTCAAGGTCATCGATGGGCTGGATTACGCCGGGATCGACCGTATTGAAAGGACTTATCCTCGCGTGAGTGAGAGGCTCTGCGGAAGCGCCGCGGATTTGCTGGGGAAACAACGTTCGATGTGCGAGATCTTCGGCGCGTTTGGATGGACCCTGACCCCCACGGAGATGAAACGTTTTCTCGACCGTGAATTCGCCCAAGGCATTAATATGATCGTTCCCCATGCCTTCTTCTCCTCGATTGAAGGTTTCCGCGAGAAAGAATCGCCTCCTTCTTTGTTCTATCAAAACGACTATTGGCCGCATTTTTCCTCTTTCTCTAACTATATCAGCCGGCTTTCTTATGCCTTAAGCCAGGGCAAACATCGCCCAAGAGTGGCGCTCTATTACCCCGAAGCGCTTTGCCAAAAACTCTTCATGCCCCTCTCTAACCGCGAGGTCTGCGATATCGATGATTGCTTAGACCGCATCGTTGGGGCGCTTAATTCTTCGGGCGTTGATTTCTTGTTGATCAATGAAGAGCAACTCGGGAAAGGCGTCTTGGAGGAAGGCAATCTCCGCGTCGGCGATTTCTCTTTTGACACTTTGTTCCTGCCTTGCTCTCCTGATGAAAGCATCTATTCCGTGATTAAGGATTTTTCAAAACACGGGGGACGTGTAGTTGTTTTCGATAAAAAGAAGAACCCTGATTTCGCGCCTTGTTCTTATTTCTATTTCGCTGAGGAGGATGTCATCAAAGGCCTTCTTCCGATGCTAGGACGAGGTTTTGATGGGGATAATGTTCTTGCTTATTCTCGTCTTGGCGAGGGTTGGAAGCTTCTTTTCTTAGTCAATGAGTCGAATCAAGAAAACAGTCTTTCCATCCACGTTGAAGAAGGGCACTCCGTTGAGGAATGGAATGCTGAAACAGGGCAATTCTTTAGACTTTATGACAAAGGCAAAGGCAGAAGTGAGCCTTTGACTCTAGCTCGCGATGAGGCCAAATTGCTGCTTATTCATAAGGGAGAATCTTCGGCGCCTAAGAAAAAAGGATTCAGCCAAGTGCCCCTTCTTTTAAAGGAAGCTCTTTTCAATGGGGTTAAGTATCCGCAGGCTTCCGCTCACGGGAATGGATTGGTTAATTTCGTGGGTCAGATCGAGCTGCGTTATTCTTTCTCCCTAAGCGAAAAAAACGAGCACGTCTCCATCGGATTTTGCGATATCAAGGATTTCGCCACGCTTTATGTTGATGGGAAAGAAGTCTCTACGTGTCTTTATCCGCCTTTTAATTTCCCCGTTGGCGTTCTTGGAAAAGGCGAACACGAAGTCCTGCTTAAGGTGGGCATGGTGAAGGCTAACGCCATCGAGCGCAGCGATTTGGACGCCGGCGCTTTTAAAGAAGCGTTTGTTTGCCTTGAACAAGAATGAACTCGTCTATCTTCGACGGAGGAAATCGATATGCTAAACGAAAAAGAGTTGGAAGATATTGCTAAAACGCGCGTCTATATCGCCTCACGGTGGGACGCTGCGGTGCATTACCCGGAGAACGAGCCCGATGACGGGTATCGTTTGCCTTATCCCTTCGTGCCCCCGTGCATCTCCGGGGATTTTCATGTTCTGTTTTATTGGGACACGTTCTACACCAATCGCGGGATGCTCGCCGATGGCCACTTCCAATACGCCAAATGGAACGTCGATAATCTTCTCTACGCCTTAGACAAACTCGGCTTCGTTCCCAACGCCTATAGCGAGAATCTGATCAAATGGGTCTCCCAACCGCCTTATCTCCATTTCATGGTCAAAGACATTTATGCTTACTCTCAGGATGAGGAGTGGCTTAAAAAAGCCTATTTCTCCCTCAAGAAGGAATACGCTTTTTGGATGAAAGAAAGGATTGCGCCGAATGGGCTGAACCGTCACTTCCATAATCGCTTGAGTCAAGGGGATTTATGCGATTATTACCATTATGTCGCGACGGAACGTTTAGGCCTAAGCGTTGATCTCCCCATGGATAGAAGAGCGGAGCTCGGGGGCAATTATTGCGCCGCCGCTGAGGCGGGTCTAGATTTCTCCCCTCGTTTCCGCGATCGTGGGGCTTATATCAACCCCGTGGATTTGAACGCCAATCTTTACGGCCTGGAACTCGATTTGGCGGAGTTTGCCAAGAAATTCGAGCCAGAAGAATCAGCTAGGTTTCTCCATGCGGCCGTTAGAAGGAAAGAAAAAATGGACGCTTTGATGCTTGCTCCTGACGGCGTCTATTACGATTACGATTTCGAAAATAGCCTCATTTACCGTCCCAATTACCATTTCACGGGGCAGTTCATGCCTTATATCGTGGGCATGAGCAAAGATAAGGAAGCGATCAAGAAAATCCTCAATGCCCTCAAATATCCTTTCGGCATCGTCTCCACGGAAAAGGATGATAAGGAAACAATCGCCTATCAAGCCGCCTACCCCTTCTCCTGGCCTTACGACAATTACTTAGCTTACTGGGGGCTTAAGGAAGCGGGACTAAAAGAAGAAGCAAAAGAAGTGGGCGAGGCGTGGCTAAAGAATCTCTCATCCACCTATATTCAAACAGGGAAACTTTGGGAGACCTACGATCCCCTTAAAGGGGGGAGGGCGGAAAAGAAAGAATACCCCGCCAACGAGATGATGGGCTGGACGGCGGGGACGTTCTCATCCATCTGCGACGATTTCAAACTTGCTTGAT
Organism: Paludibacteraceae bacterium; assembly: GCA_963621535.1. Taxonomy (GTDB): domain Bacteria; phylum Bacillota_I; class Bacilli_A; order RFN20; family CAG-826; genus Alloenteromonas. The sequence goes on from CAVFEQ010000006.1 coordinate 23,485, forward strand.
GTACTTCTCAAAACTGAAAAGGGCTTGATTGAAGCCCTTTTTGAATCTTTTTTACAAGTCGATGACGTCTTTCTTTTGCCGCATCACCCATTGCCCTCCGGTGAAATCGGGGATGGCTATGCTTGCCCCTCCCTTGGCAATGGATTCTTCAGAGAGGCAGGTAATGGCCATCCAGCAAGCCGCATCATAGACATCGATAGGCATTTCTGTGTTGCTTTTGACCGCGTCGATGAAGCTCCTTAGCATCAGATCGTCCATTCCGCCGTGGCCGCCTTTAAGCTGTTCCTCCGTGATCTCTTTCCAGATTTTGGGGAGGTAGTCCTTCTCATACTCTTTGGCGGAGCCAAGATATTCGTTCACGTCGTTTTCGTGGTTGAAACTCGCCCCGTCGATCAAAGCGATGTTGCCAACCTCTTGATAGCATCCTTTAGTGCCACTGACGGAGAATTCACGGCTATAAGCATGGGGCAAAGTGGTATCTAGCTTCAAAGAAATCAAAGAGCCATCCGCGCATTTGATGAGGGTCTCCACGACATCCCCTTGCCTGAAGCTTTGGCCATGGAGATCCTTCAAATCCTCTTTTCCTTGAACGAAGTTTGCTAGCCCCCTGGATTTAGAGGAAAAAGAAACGAGGGAAAGCATGCGGTTGCCTCTATTGATGCTCAGCAATTTGGCGATGGGCCCTAGTTCATGAGTGGGGTAGTTATCGCAATCGCGGATGAGGTAATTCCTCAACCGGTAATGCCTGTTCTTCACCCCATAGGCGATTTCGCTGCGCAGATCGTGGCAATAGGCGCCGTGGCAATAGACGACTTCGCCTAAGAGCCCTTTTCTCACCATATTGGTCGCAAGAAGCTCTTTCTTGCCATAGCAGCAGTTTTCCATGAAAAAGAATGGGACTTTGGTCTTTTCGTAGGTTCTCACCAACTGCCAGCAATCATCGACGGAATAGGCCCCTCCGACTTCAAGGGCGGTGATTTTCCCTGCGCTCATGGATTCAATGGCCAAAGGGATATGGTCTTCCCAAGAGGCGGAGATGATGACGGCCTCAACGTTTGAGTCGGCGAAGAGGTCATGCGCGTTTAGATATTTTTTGGGTTGCCCTTGTTTGGCGTCTTCAACAGCCTTCGCGCAAGCCTCTACGCGATCTTTATAAACGTCACAAAGAGCGACGATTTCAAGGTCCTCGCTGAAGCGGGCGACGATGGCTTTAACCCAGATATCACCGCGTTGCCCTAATCCAATCAGGCCGATTTTGATTTTCTTTTGCATGGATATTACCTCTTGGCTATGCCGGAACAACCGTCTTTTCGTCAATATACATACAACGGGAGACAAATTGAATTATATCCAAATGAATATCCAAGAAATCGCGTTTTCTTTTGTTAAAATCGCAAGAAATCGATTCTGTTTTTGAATTTCCTGAAGAAAGCAAAAGGAAGAAGCAAAGAACCATGCGTAAAGGTTCTTTTAACGGGCATTGCGTCCTTGCCCTTTTGCGTTTTGTCGCACTGTGGCGCCTTTTCATGGGACACCACTTTAAGGCGGTGCCTGTGGAAACGATTTTGATTGAATTCGCTGCGCTGATTCCGCGGCCGTTGAAAATCAGTTCCGTTTGATCTTTGATGGCCTTTTTCACTTCGAGTTTTACTCTTGCTGCCGTCATAGAGAATTCGTCAATTCAACGATTTTCTATGTGGCATATAGCGCGTTGCGTGATGAAGATTGGGCCGAAAGTCATGCGTCAGCAAAGAATTTCGTCGCAACTAGGCAACGGGCTAGAAGAGATTGTTTTCTTTCAGAAAGAGTTTTAGCAAGAAAGACAAGAAATGGGGCAATGTCAGGATGTTGTTCGCGTAGCCTATGTTGGCGTCGGCGAACTTTACCCCGTGCTTTATCAGGGCGCTTTTGCCTTTGATAACCGCATTTAAGGAGAGTGCCCGGCCTTGTTTTGCTTTAACCTCCAAGGGGAGGATCTCGTCTTTGTAGCGAATGATGAAGTCAAGCTCCACGATGGAATCCTTGCTGCGATAGAAATATAAATCGTAGCCTTGCTTCAGCAGGGCTGCGGCGGTGATGGATTCGTAGATGGCTCCGTTATAAATGGAAAAGTTGTTGTTTTTCCTTAGATCGTTCTGAGCTTCCTCTTCTAGCGAGGCCAGTAGGAGCCCCGTGTCGGAATAGTACATTCTGAAATTATCGATCTCCTCATTGCCTTTCAAAGGCAGAGACAAAGCGCAATTGTTGGCAAGAATCACGCTTCCTGAGCTTCTTAGCCACTCGCTGACCCCATAATACTCATTGAATCTCGCCCCGTGCCCTAATTTCCTTAGCTGGAACTTGTGGTTGTCTTTTGCTAGTTGCGAGGGGATTGATTTGAAAACGCGTTGGGCTCTAGCGACATCCATTCCCTGCAGATACTTCGAAATGTCATCGACGTAATCGTTGTAAAGCTTCCTCTGCGCGTCCAAGCAAAAGGAGAAGTTGCGGCTATTGGCAAAATAAGAGGCTACGATTTTGGGATACCCGCCCAAAACGATGAAGTCTTTGTACAAATCGCTAAGCTTTTGGAAATAGAGATCGTCTGTTTTTTCGCCCTTTTTCATACAGGCCAAAAGATAATCGATGAGATCATCTCCATAACCGCACGCCCATAAAAACTCCTCAAAGTCCAAAGGATACATGCAATATTCGTCTTTGAAGCCGACGGATACGCTGGAAACCTGAGAAGTGTTGACCCCTAAAGCTGACCCGGAGCAAATGACGTCGTAGCGCCCATCCAGCTTGAAGAATTTCAAAGAGGTTGTCGCATCCATGTATTCCTGGATTTCATCGAAGAATATCAAGGTGTTGTGGGGCTCGAAGACGAATTGAGGGTTGATAAAAGAAAGCCTTTTAAGAATTTCGTCCACGTTGAAAGAAGAAAACGCCTGTTTGTATTCGGGGTTCTCGATGAAATTGATTTCGACGAAGCGCTTATACGTTTTCCCTAGCTGCTCGATCGAAGTCGTTTTTCCTATTTGCCTTGCCCCATATACAATCAACGGATTATGGTCTTTGCTTCTTTTCCAATTAATCAGGTAGCCATCCACTTTTCTTTTTAGCATCATTCATCCCCCAACAAATAGATTATTACACTTTTTTGTGGTCATTTTAATCTCTCAAACACATTTTTTTGTGGTCAAATTGATTATTCCAACACACTTTTTTGTTGTCATGTTGTTCCAATAGTGCTGGTAACCCAAAAGTAGACACGAGATGAATGATGCTTGCACTCCATAGGCAAGGATGTGGAACAGACGGGTTCGAACGCTCCAGCGTTGACTCCTGGCTTTTTCGCTACATCCCCTTGCCTTGCGACCATCAACTTGCAGAAGGACCAGGCAGTGGGGCCGTGACAAAAAAGATTGTCCAGACACTGTTTGGAAAATCTTTGGGTGATTGTTGTAAAACTCGACGAACCAATGAAGAACCCGCTGCTTGGATAAAGCAACGGCATCAAAGCAAAAACGTCATGTAAGGCGGGATAAACAATATTCCTTCTGAGCGCGCGAAAGGCTTGGGACTGATGACGATGCGTTCCATTTTTAGTTGCGGGTATTTAAGGGGCAAATAGGCAAGAGATTGGCAAGTGAAGCGGTTGGTGCTTTTGACCTCTATGGCCGTCAGCTTGCCTTTGAGGTAAGAGAGGAAGTCGATTTCGTAACGCCTCTTCTTTTCATCCCCAGCGAAGCAATGATAATAGAAAGAGTGTCCGTTGGCTTTCAAAGCCTCAGCCACCGCGCATTCATAAAGCAATCCGAAATTGGCACCCGCAAGTTTGTTGAAGCGGATCTTGCGGTAGGCTTCCTCGCAGGAGGCTCCCTCTTCGTTGAGGAGGACGTCTAACATAAGCCCTGTATCGAGGGGATAGAGCTTAAATGCGGTTTCTTCTTTCAATAGGTTGCCGAAGCTTAAATCACTTATTCGATGAACGGCGTTTACCACGCGCGAGTCCTCCAAATCCCATAAGGAACGGAGGTATTTTTGTTTTTCTCCCTCGCTCCGAATGTTGGTTTTCGCTCTTCTCGACCATGAACGTAGCGATTCGAACATTGACTGATAGATCGCTAGGGAAGAGGTTTTGCAAATGTTGTCGTGCTTCCTTAGGTCATCGATATACAGTTTGCAAATGTTCTTCTTCTCCTCAGCAGCAGCGTAAAAGGAAGAGGTCTGCAAATAAGAAGATACGACTTGTGGCATCCCTCCTAGGGAGAGATAAAGGCGGAAATCATCCATCATCTTTTGATGCGTCGTCAAACTGATGGATCCCTTGGAAAACATTTCTCTTAGCAAAGCGCAGCTGGTTTCATCCCCAAAGGCCCATTTGAACTCTTCGAAATCCAGAGGATGCATTTCGATTCTCTTTTCTTCGGAGGGGATTTGGATGGAGACCGTGTTTTCCCTGATGCTGATGAGCGAACCGGTTTCGATGTAATCAAAACGGCCATCTTGGACAAGGACCTTGATGGCCTCTCTGGCCTTAGGGCAATTCTGCACCTCGTCGAAAATGAAGAGATCGCCTCTTTGCAGTTCCTTGCCGTAGGCGATGAAAATGTCGGCAAAGAACTGGTCCATTGCCCTTTTGTCGAAAGGGCGGATGGCTTTGAAGAGGTCTTTGATCGATCCCGGGGCGAAGGTGAAGTCGATGTAGATATAGTCTCTATATTCTTGCTCCGCGAACGCCTTTACGATGGTCGTTTTCCCAACTCGCCTCGCCCCTTCTAGCAACAACGCGCTGTTTTTGTTGGGCGTGTTTTTCCAATCAAGAAGCTGTTGATATATTTTTCTTTTGAAAGGCATAAGACTCTCCTAGTTGCATTTTCTAAATGAAAGTATATCCAAAAAGTTGCATTTTCTAAATGAAAATAAGGCCAAAAAGTTGCGTTTTCTAAATGAAGACAGCTTTTTCCTCCTTTTTGGTCTGAATTTGTCGGTCTTGTCACCTTCAGCTCCTTCCATCGGGCGAAGAAGATAAAAGACGAGGGTTGATTAAGCTTATCGTCTGCGTGCAAAGCCTGGTTTTGCCAAAAAACGCTGTGTTTATGGTTTCTATCGTTTTCGTCAAATTTACCTTTGTTACAAGCTTGCTATAAAATAAAAAAGACTTAGGAAGAGGCGTCAGGGAAATGATTTTGTATTGCGATACCGTAGGCGGTTTTATCCATAACTGCTCAGGGGTTAATCCCGTCATTGGGGATTTGCTTTTGCAGAAGTTCCGCGACAATCGCCTCAGCGGAGGTTCATCAGGCGAATACAACTCCTGGATCCATTCTCTTCCCAAGGTGGCGGAGGCTTTGGACGATCCTCTGATTCCAAAGGACGCCTTCGTGGGCGTCGAATACAAGCTGATCGACACGAAGCAAAGGGTGGATTTTCTCATTTACGGGAAAGACGAGACGGATAAAGAGAACGTCGTCTTGATCGAGCTGAAGCAGTGGAGCGAGGTGAAGCGTTCCTCCTTGAAAGACTATGTCCTCACCGATGGCGGTCATGGCGTGGACGATTATTGGCACCCCTCTTATCAGGCTTTGAATTACGCCAACATCATGAAGTGCTTCAACGAATACATTTACACAAATAACGTTGAAGTGAACGCTTGCTCCTACCTTCATAACATGCCCAAAGGCTATGCCGCGGTTCTTGGCGATGAGAAAAGCTATCCCATGGTTCATGTCGCTCCTTCTTTCTTGCAGGGAGACCAGAAGAAATTGAGCGACTTCATCGCGCGCTACATCAAGAAATCGTATCCGAATACGCTTTATGAGATCGACGCTTCTAGAATCCGTCCCAGCGAAGGCTTCTCCAAGATGGTCGCCGACGCCATCCATGGCGAGCCCTTCTTCTCTTATGATGCCGAGCAGTCCTATTCCGTATCCAAGATCGTCAGCGAGGTCAAGGACGCTTTGGATAAGGGAGAAAGAAGAACGATCATCGTAAGAGGCGGCCCGGGCTCTGGGAAATCCATCGTGGCCATCAATGCGCTTGGGCAATTGATGAACCCAAAAGATGGCAGCCCAAGAAGGAACGCCTGCTATGTCACGGCCAATTTCACCCCCAGGACCTATTTTGGGGATATCCTAGCGAAAGACTTCACCCAAAAGGCGATAAAGGAGCTGTTCAAAACCCCGGCGGCTTTCGCCAGATGCAGCGCTTACGATTTCGATTGCGTCATCGTCGACGAGGCGCACCGCATGCTGAAATGGAAATTCGGCTGGGGCGTTCAAAGAGAGGTCGACGTCATCGACAAACTGTTCAATGCCTCCCGGGTCAACGTGTTTTTGATCGACGAGGACCAAGTCGTCACCACTAGCGACGACCTCTCGATTCAGCAAATAAGGCAATACGCCGCCAAATACGGGTCGAAAGTCATCGAAGACGAGAGGATGATCCTCTCTTCACAGTTTAGGTGCGTCGGCGGAGAAAGCTACATCGAGTTCGTGAATAAGTTCCTTGGCTATACAAATGCCTTCGTTTCCCTTAGGGGAATCCATTACGAGGTCAAGGTTCTCTCTTCGATGGGCGAGATGATGAAAGAATGGGAGAAGAAGTGGGGCTCTGGTCATCAACTAAGGCTTATCGCTGGCTATACCCATGAATGGGTCAGCAAGGACGATCCCTCCGCGTTTGACTTTGATTATGGAGAGGGAATCAAGCTGCAATGGAACGTCAAGAAGGCGGATAGGGCCGCATTGCTTGATGAAACGCAGAGGAAGAACGTTTTCTGCATCCACACCATCCAGGGCCTAGAAGTGGAATACGCCGGAGTAATCATCGGGAAAGACCTTACCTACAACAAAGAAAAAGGCGAGATCGAGTTCCATCCGGAGAATATCGCTTTTTCGGATTCCGCTAGCGGCATAAGAAGCGCAGATAAGGCTTTGGCGGAAAAGCTGATCCGAAACACGTACAAGGTCCTTCTTACTCGTGGGGTTAAGGGGACTTATATTTACTGCGAAGACGAGAACCTGAACGAATACTTGAAGAATCTAACTAAATATTGACGGTCGCCTAACTTATTTAAGACTGCATTGAGAGCGTCCAATCCATTTTGGGCGCCGCAGCGTCTTTTTTCCAAAGGATCAAACTGGATAATTTCATAGGCTTTTTCCTTGATTTGCCACGTTGCTTCAAACCAACTTCCAACGCAACTTCAAACCAAACTTCAAACGCACTTCAAACGACCTTTGAAGTATTTCAAAGCACATCTTGCGATTGCCTCTAGACGTGAAAAGAGTCGATGAGGATTAGGAAAAGTGTTGGAACTTGGTTTTCTTGCACATTTGGGCGGAGAAAATAGATTTGGCCTGATGGCAGGGGAACAAACGATCTCGTTTCGCCGCGGTGGGGTCTACGCTTAGACTTGATATTACAAGGCTTTGTGCTGCATTTCCGCAGAAAACGAAGCGGAAAGGCCGGGATGAAAAGCCGCTTTGATGTGTCGTAAACGAATTAGGGTAGATGCTTTCTTGAATTATCTGTTCTCTGCTTTTTCGTTTTTCCCTGTTTCTTCAGCCGCCGCTATTTCGCTTATTGCCCCGCTTTTCAACGAAATGAGCGATCGCTTGCATTGGCCACTGAACGGATAGCCGAATATGTCGTAGTGTTCTTTTAAACTTTCAGCTTTGCTTAAAACGTCATTCGCGTCTTTTGCAATGACTAAGCATTCATCCAAATAGATATTGTCCTTGAAAAAACCATATTGCGCTTTGTTGGTGTGAATAATGATCCCTTCTGAAGATTTCATGTGGCAATAGTAAACGTCGTTTTTATATATGTCGCCGTCGTCTTGGACGATGAGAACGTCTTCGATTGTTTCGCCGACCGTTTCCGTCTGAATTGAATTCTCAGGCCAGGCCTTGAAAGGATCTTCGTCTTGATTCAATTCTCTAAAGCCCAGGAACGGTATGTCTTCTGGGCCGGAAAAATAGTCATCGAACCAATCAACGTAATTGTCGATGAGATAACGGCCGTTTGAGGAGACGACTTCCACCTTTTCGTACACGATATTATTGGCTTTTACTTTCTCGTGCCTCAAAGAAATCAGCTGTTTGCCGATGAGGTTTTTCAACAATTCGATTTCTCTCTCAGAAATTAGGATATTTAAGCGTTTCATTGTCAGTTGCCTTTCTTTGCGAAATGTAGGGTACCACCGACGAATTACGTGTATGAATGAGCCCTCCATCCAACCGCCCTCCGGGGGGCGGCGCGCCCGGGCTTGAAAGGGCAACCCAATCATCACTGATTGATTTCGATCATCTCCCTGTTGGTTAGATATTTGGATACATCCCCCTCTTTGCTGAGAAGGAGGTATTTCCTTTGCACCAACTCATCTAAGACCTTTCTTCTGAAATATGTTGAATTGGAAACGTTGAGATACGCCGTGATTTGATTGACGGTTCTTTTCTCTTTCAGGCAATACAGCAAAATCGGCGATGAATAACGTTCAGAGACGTTTGTCTCGCCAATCACGGTGATGATGCTGGCCTCTGGGGTGAGGCCCTCTTGATAGGTGATGTCTGGCAAGACCGTTGTGAAATGGTTGTTCTTCGAAAAGATAAACGGCTTATGGTAGGCGTCCTCCGCCTTATAATCTTCACTTATCTTCTCAAAACCGGTTCCTTTTGCCTCCATGGCTTTGCAGTGAACGAAAACTTTTGCTAAGAGCTCGTTTCTTCTGCTGGAGGGGAATGAAGATAAATCATATGTCGGCTCAAGCGACCCCCCGGCGATGAGCTTTCCTGGAGAAGTTATGGTTAAGCGGTTCTTGAACAAATCCACCGATATCTGGGTTCCGTCAATGAGGTAGTCGCGATGGACCAAGGCGTTGATGATCGTTTCGAATAGAGCCCTAGAAGGATAGGCGTCGATGTCCTTCCTCCCTGTGGCGTATTTGATGAAGCCGTGATTCATGCGTTGCTGCAAGTATTCCCAGATGAAGTGAAACGCTCCAATGAGGTTGCCGACGTATGTCGCGGTGGAAACGATGTAATCATCCCCCTTGCTCAGCCCGTTGAAGGTGGTGCAAGTGACCTTAGTTTCTTCGCCCTTATAATCGTCTTTAAACAGCAAGGCCCCTCTTCTTAGTTTTTTCTCCTGAGTGAAAAACCCGATCGAGGCCAAATCCTTTTCTTTGATCTCCTTTTCTGTTCTTTCTTTATAGAACCCGGAGAGCTGCGTGAAATCGCTAAGATCAAAATCTATGTCTGTCGCCTGGACATCAAAGGATTGAGATTGATTGTTTTTGGCCATCTCGAGGATCTCTTCCATCGTCGCGGGATTGGTAAAGCCGTCCCTCCTGAGGAAGATCATCGGCATCTCTTTGTATTTGAACATCAAAGGTTTGGCTGGCGATTCCATGACGTTCACGACGAGTATGTAACGTTCCTTGCCACGGAGCGAGTAGGAGATCGCCTTCACTGCTATTGGGGGAGCGATTGGGAAATGCTGGTTTACCGCATTGAAAAGAAAAAGCTTTTCTGAATCTAACTCCTGCGCGTCAAAACCTATGACATCGTAGGACTTATCCTCGACGCCTAAATAGATTCGGCCTCCTTTGTTGTTGGCAAAGCCATCAATTGTTTTCAGCCATCCTAATAGATTTGTTCGATCAAGTCGTGCCTTGCATTCGTTTTTCTCATCCTCACAGACAAATTCAGGGATCAAATCAGACAATTTCATAAGCTTTTTCCTCGCTTAGCCATGTTACTTCAAACCAACTTCAAACGCAACTTCAAACCAACTTCAAAGGTAACTTCAAACGAACTTCAAACGACCTTTGAAGTACTTCAAAGCACATCTTGCGATCGTCTTTAGACGCGGAAAACGTTGATGGGTTAAAAGCGGTGGAGCCTCGTTGTCTAAGAGGCGCAAAAAAGCCGCGGAGGCCCGTCTATTCCCTATCAAACTGTGTTTTCTTATTAAAAAGAGGCTGAAACTGTTTTTTTGAGTTCGCTTTTCTAACCGTGTTAAGCGCTTAATATTTTTGGTCTGTTTACTAGAAATGTTAATTTCATGCATTGTAGCTCACGCTTTTATTTTCGTTTTTGTTAACGGGAAAGCCGGCTCCATTGAACGTTCTAGCGGAGCGGACTGAATATTGCGTTCACCAATTATGCCCATGGGCTGCCTTATGGCCGTCCTCAAGGAAGCACGTAGGATGGAACTGATTCATGCGCCTAATTTGTTGGTGACGCCCACTTCAAAGCGCTTCTTGTTGCTAGCTGTTGACGCGAAAAGAGCCAATGGGGAAAAGAAAGCGGTGGAGCTGGGTTTTCCTGCTCGTTTGGGTGGAGAAAATAGATTTGGCTTGAGGACAAAAGAACAAACGATCTCGCTTCGCCGCGGCAGGATCGACGCTTTGACTTGATGTTGCAAGGCGTTGTTTGGTGTTGCACCATGTTGCAAGGCGTTGCAGCATGTTGCAGCATGTTGTATCATATTCCCATGGGTAACAAAACGACAAAAAAACCGGTGCCTTTGGGCGTTGAATTCTTCGAGACGGTCTCCAAGGAATGCTATTACGTTGACAAGACCGGCTTAATTGAGACGATCGCCTCTTATCCGGAAGGAACTTGTTTGCTCTTTACCCGCCCTCGGAGGTTCGGGAAGACGCTGATGTTATCCACGCTTCAGTGCTTTTTCGAAGCGAAAGAGACAGACAACAGCCAATATTTCATCGGCAAGCAAGTTTGGGAGAATCGCTCTGTCGTAGCGAATCATTTTCAAAAATACCCCGTCATTCATCTCAATTTGAAGAACGTGATTGGGCTCGATTTCGCCTCATTGGTTGACAAGCTGAAAGAATGCATGAGACAAGAATATGAGAGGCATTCTCCTATTCTTTCCTCTTCCCTTTTGAACGAAGATGAAAAAAGGTATTACCGGCAGATCCTGGAGAAAAAGTCCTCGCTTTCCGATATATCAAGCTCGTTATTCAGATTATCCGGCTTTCTTTATAAGGCGCATAAAAAGAAAGTCGTCATTTTGATCGACGAATACGATTCCCCTGTCCATTATGCGTTTGATTATGGTTTCTACGATCAAGCCATCATGCTGTTCAAGCAGTTTTATGGCGAGAGCTTGAAAACCAACCCGTCGGTTCATTTGGCGATTTTGACCGGCATTTTGCAAATAGCCAAGGAATCGCTTTTCTCCGGCGTCAACAACCTGGTCACGAATTCCGTTTTGTCCAAAAACATGGATGAGGGATTTGGGTTCAGCGAGGAGGAAGTCAAAAAGATGCTGGATTATTATGGGCTTTCCTCCGGTTATGAGCTTGTGAGTGAATGGTATGGCGGGTATCGGTTCGGGGATTCTACGATCTTCAACCCCTTGTCCGTGCTCAGCTTTGTGCAAAACGGTGGCGAAAGCGGATGCTATTGGAACAACACCGGCGAAAGTAAGACGCTTGGCGCGCTTCTAAGCCTTGATTGCCTCGATTCCCTTTTGCCCCTTTTAAGCGGCAAGGATATCCAATCGGAGGTGGACATCGCTTTGAGCTACAAGGATTTAGACGGGTCCTTCGCTTCTATTTGCTCCTATTTGCTCGCCAGTGGATACCTTTCAATCGCGGGCAATTACGAAGAATTCTATGACCTCGTCATCCCCAACAAGGAAATCAAACAGGTATTTAAAAAAGAGATACGCGCGCGTTATATGAAGCTGGGTCAGGTATCCTTGGCGATCAAATTGAAGAAAGCGTTCGAAGAAGGAAAAAGCGAAGAGGTCGAGGAATTATTCGAGAAGTATTTGCTCTCGACGTTCTCTTCTTACGAAATGGGCGAAGAAAAGAACTACCAAGTCCTTTTATCTAGTGTCTTGGCCGTCACTTTCGATGACGCTTATGTGAAAAACGAGTTCAACGCCGGGACGGGCAGGGCCGATGTTGTGGTTTGTCCGAATAAGCGCGACGCCCTTGGCTTTGTCATCGAAGTAAAGAATCTAAAAAGCAGAACGACAAAAGAGAGGCTGGAACGCTCGGCAGCAGACGCGATCAAGCAAATCGAAACCAGGTTTTACGATCAAGATCTTCGAAGAATGGGCGTTAAGCGGATTCTTCTCTTCGGCGTGAGCTTCCATAAAAATCAAATCGCAGTGCAATGCAAAAAGAAAACCATCGCTTAGGATTGTAGCCTCGTGGCGCGGCCGTTTTTCTCCACGCCACTATTGGAAATAGGCGTTGCAAATCTGTATTGGCGAAAAAATGGAGTTGAACTCCAAAAAACTCACTGATAAAGTTTGCTCGAGGATTGAATATGATCAATAGAACGATTCTTAAGCATATAGAAACGTCTGTGGCGTGCAGGCCGGTGACGCTGATAACGGGGGCGAGGCAGGTTGGGAAATCCACGATCGCCCAGCTGTTTATCGATAGGGGCTTTTCTTATGTCTCGCTTGATAATGCCCGCGAACGCGACTTTGCCACTAGGGATCCGGAGCTGTTTTTGCAGACGCATAAATGGCCTTTGATCATCGATGAGGTCCAACGGGCCCCGGGGCTATTTGATGCAATCGAAGCCGTGGTGAATGAGGAAAAACGAACGAACCCGCGAAATTACGGCATGTACATCCTTACGGGCTCGCAGACGTATCGACTGATGAATAACGTCTCACAGTCTATGGCGGGAAGGGTATCCATCGTCCACATGTCTCCTTTATCGAGGAACGAGATTGTGAATAGGAATGAGCCTGTTTTTGATTTGCATGTAGAATCGATAAACGATAGGGCTAAAGCGAACCCCCTCTCCATCGATTCGCTATATAGCTCCATCATCAAGGGCTTTTATCCTGAGCTTTATTCCAATGAGCTTTTGACTTCCGAGATGTTTTATTCCGATTACGTGGAAACCTACGTCGAAAGGGACGTCAGCGAGATTATCAACATCAAAGACAAGTTCGCCTTTAGACGATTCATGGAGCTTTTGGCGTCTTTGACGGGCCAAGAGCTCATTTACGATAAGATAGCGAACGCCGTTGGGGTGGACATCAAGACCATCCAGTCCTGGGTTTCGCTCCTTTTAGCGGGCGACATCGTTTATCTTCTAGAGCCATACCACGAGACTTCCATCAAGAAGAGAATCGTCAAAAGGCCGAAGCTTTATTTCACGGACACTGGCTTAGCCGCTTATCTTGCCCGGGTCGCTTCGCCTGAAATCCTGCGCGCGAGCTTCCTGAACGGCCCATTCGTGGAGACCTACATCATCAACGAGATCAGGAAATCCTATTTGAACAATGGGAAAAGACCGAATTTGTATTATTACAGGGATGAAAAGCAAAACGAAATTGATCTTCTGATTATGGAAGAAGGGAAGTTGCATCGTGTTGAGTGCAAGGCGGGGGTTTTTTACAAGAAGGCGGATGTGAAATCCTTTTCTTGCGTCGAGGGGACAAGTTATGCCCTTGGGATGTCCGGCATCGTTTGCAACACCGACATCGTCTATCCTTTGGATAAAGATGTGTACGCCTTTCCTCTTGCCGGCATTTAGCTTGCGCATCGCCAAACTGGATTCCTCTAGGCTCAGGTCGCTTTTTTGATAAGCGATGCGTTGAAATTTCAATTAGAGTAACGAAGACGCTGGATAATCGGTCAGGAAAGAAGCCCTTCTTTCCGCGCAGATCGAAGGGACGCAATGCGCGCTTGAAGATATTCTTGACCATTCGCTAGAAAGAAATAAGACGCGCGACGTTTCTAAAGTTTCGCATTGCGTCAAGGCCACGGAGTTCGCGATCGAGAGGCTCAAAACGCTGCCGCTATGCAACCGCCTGATCAAAGAGAGCCACGCTATTTTGCTTTCAGGGGTCCGTGGGCAGGAGAAAAACCCCGGGATGTTATGTTTCCGCGCACCATTTTTAGAGGCCGCCATTTGCAGCCAGAAACAAAATACCCCTGCGATTATTCTGCCAATATATATCGACTGCTTCTTGCCCGCCCATCCTGTAAAAGCAGACCGGCTTTGACCATTTTCCTGATCAGCCGGGAAGCGGTGGACGCGCTGGTACCAAGCAGTTCCTCTGCCTCTGGTCTTGTAATGGCGCCGTGCTCTCGGACATAGGCCAACACTCGTTGCTCATTACCATTCGATTCCAAAACGGGGCCGGACGGAATATTCTCAATTGGCGCAGGAGCGGCCTTTGTCTCGTATTTTGCGTTGATGTTGGGCAGCGTGATCTTAAAGCTGTTCTTTGTGGTGGAAATCACAGGCTTTTCCGAAGTGCCCTCGTATGTCCCCATGATTTTTGTAAGCCCTGTGCCGTATGCCTCAATCAAATGCAGCCGATAAAACACGTTTGCAAGATTCTGGTTTCTGCACACAGAAAGACCGGCTAAAACATCTTCCAAGTCAATTCCGGGCATAAGACCGCCGATGGACACAAATTCAATGCGGTCATCATAAATGCTGATCAGCGCGCTGGCACTGAACGAATAGTCTCGATGGACGAGGAGATTCAGCAGTGCTTCTCTGACGGCGATTATTGGGTAGTCCCGAACATCAATCCGCGAGAGTTTTTCGATGGTGGCACGGGTCTGATTGTGGAAATCGATATACTCATAAACGTCATTCATCTGCTTCATCAGAGAGCCGCTGAACTCCCGGCGGTCCTTGAAAATCATCTGCTTGGTTCCCTGAAAAACAGCTACTTTTATGGTGTGGGGATTCTGGTCAGACAGTAGCAATGCCAGATTGCTGTATAGGCCGTCGTTGCCCACGAGCTTCAGCGTGCGCATTTGCTGCGGTCCAAACTCTACCTTGCGGAAGTGAAATTCTTTTTCCGTGGCCTCGAATGTAAGTTCCTGATCCAGGCAGCGCATCATTTCAAAGCGGTCTCCGTCAGTTTCCTTGATCATGCGGCGAATTGCAGTATCAGTGGCTGGTACAGAGGAATAGCCTTGCCGGACATAGACACCTTCCGGGCGCATTCCCTTCTTGGCAATGTAATACGGACGGTCTGTGCCACGCTGAACGTGGATCTCAATGATTTTCTTTCCGGCTTCCTCAATGGTCTTGTAATGAAGGAACATGGTGACATCTGGCTTGATGGAATCCCGGACCATGTTGCTGACTTGCAGCGCCGTGCCGTCGGGGTCATCCAAACCAATCACTTCGCCGTCGTCTTTAATGCCAATATACAGCGTTCCTCCGTCAGTGTTTGCAAAGGCAATGATTTCCTTTTTATGTCGTCCACAACGACCGACTTCAATTCTACGGTTTCGCTTTCCTGAAAAGGCATATCGTCCACTCCTTTAGCAAACTTATCTCGTCATCATTATAACAAATCTCGTCAATAAAGTCGATGCGTTTGACATGATTTTGAAACTGTGATGACGAGATAATTCGATTATTCTCATGCTTTCGGGAAAATATTGCCCGATGCACAAAAGAAAGTAATCATTATCTCGTCAATCATGTCGTCATATCTCCGCATGGCTGGCTGGATAAAGTGTCTCGAATTTTATATATTATTCGGGAAACTTGACGTAAATCGCGGAAGCGAACGGATGCTGATGTAACGAATATGGCATATTTTTCGTTACATTTTAGGGTGCACGATGCTTCTTTGGAGTTGAGTAAGAATCTCCCAATGTTCCCATCATCGATATCACAAAAACCGCGCCCGCCCTTAAGGTTTCCTTCAATATGGTTTCTTTTGCGATTAAAACCTTGCAAAAGGCAGGGGTCCTGATCGAAAACCCCAAAGCCGGCGTTTTCCTTTGACGCCCATCTTCAGATTCTAAGGAAAGGCACCTGGTTCATCTAGGCTTATGCCTTTTGCTGCTTCGGCCTTCCTTGAAGAAAACGCCATGCTTTAATGCCAAAGCTTTGTGAGGAAGCTTTTTTGAAGATTAAACGGACACAAGTTGTCGCTAAATCCCAAAAGGTAATTTGTTTAAACGCTCCGCAAAATCCAATATAATTGTATTTAGAGGTGCGAAAATGATTGTTACAACATCGATGCTTAAGGAAAAGTACCATGATTACGCCAACCCTCTAGACAAGATCAAAAGAGAAGCCGACAGGCAAAACATCATCAGGCTCAGGAAGGGAATCTATGAGACTGACAAGGAAGCGGAGCCTTGTTTGCTAGCCTCCTCCATCTTATCCCCCTCTTATCTGAGCTTTGATTGGGCTTTGTCTTTTTATGGGCTGATTCCGGAGAGGGTCTTCGCCATCACCTCCGCCACCCTGGAAGAGAGGAAAAACAAGACATTCGAAAACTATTTTGGGCGTTATGAATACACCGATATCCCTAGAGAAGCTTTCTCTGAAGGCCTGACTTATCTAGAAAAAGGCGAATACGCCTCGCGTCTGGCGAGCAAGGAGAAGGCCCTCTGCGACTCTTTATGCAAATGGGCGGTGGTCAAAAACGTGGAAGAGCTCAAAGCCCTCTTGTTTCTTGACAAGCGAATCGACGAGGATGAGTTCGCCTCTTGCGACTTCAAAAAGATGAAAAGGCTTGCTGGGCTTTATGGCAAAACGAACCTTAAATTGCTCATAAAGCTGATTGAAAAGGAGTACGAGAATGAATAGCGCGATAGAAGCGATGCTTGGGAAATATCAGCCGAAGAATGACCGCGAAAGAGAGAACGTCGCGAAAGAGATTATCCAGGAAATTGCCTTGGCCGGATGTTCCCGTGGCGGCTTCTTCGAGAAGGCGGCCTTCTATGGCGGCACCTGCCTTAGGATCTTTTACGGATTGAACCGGTTCAGCGAGGATCTTGATTTTGCCCTGATAGAAAACGACCCAGAGTTCAGACTGAGCGATTATTTCCCCGCTTTGGAAAGGGAATTCGCTTCCTATGGAATCGAGATTTTCGTCGAGGAAAAGAAGAAGGCTTCAGAATCCGGTGTACAAAGCGCTTTTTTGAAGAGCAATGCCCGGACGCTTATGATGACTTTCTTCCCCAAAAGCGAAGACGCGAGAAAGATCATCTCGAATCAAAAGCTGAAGATTAAATTCGAGGTCGACACCGCTAATCCCGGCGGTGGCAGAACGGAAACGAAATTCAGGCTGCTCCCCTCTCCTTATGAGGTAAGGGTTTTCGACGAATCGACTCTTTTCGCCGGGAAAATCCACGCCATTCTATGCAGAAACTATAAGGAACGCGTGAAGGGGAGAGACTATTACGACTATCTTTTCTACGCTGGGAAGGGCTCTAGTTTTAATCTTTGCTATCTTGAAAGCAAACTGAAAAACACCGGGATCATCGCTCAAAACGAGACATTGACCCTGGAAATGACAAAGCAGATGTTGGAAGCAAGGTTTAACGCGGTCGATTACGAACGCGCGAAAGAGGACGTCTTAAATTTCCTCTCCAACCAATCCGAGATCGCTTTCTGGAAGAAGGAGCTTTTTCTTTCGACACTTTCCGCGCTTAAGGCGGATTGATGCGTGGAAAACGTTCCTTAGTCCCTTTTTAGGTAGGTGCTGTAGAGGAGGCTTTATCAGCAAACCAAAGAGGTGGTTGTTTGCAGCTCTGGGTCTTCCGGTTCGAGGGAGAGCCTTTTCCGGGTGATGTCTTCGATGGCGGAGAGGAAGAAGCGGTTGTTGGCGAGATAGGCTCCGCCTAGAAGGGTGTTGTTTTGCTTAAGCTGCGAGAAATACAGGCGCAGGCGCACCTCATGGGCATCATAAAGGTTGATGTATTTCAGGAGGAGGCTGCGGTAGCTTTCCCCCAGAGCGATGATTGGCCCTTCTAAGACGACCCCTTCTAAATCAAGCAGGTCGGCATAGCCGATGATGGCGATCGCGTTGTAGCGCGCGCTTTCGTCGATGTATTTCATGGCCACCGGATCGCCTTCTTTCATCCAGGAAAGGATCTCGTCGACGTTCATCTCTTTCTTTTGCCCAAGCCCTTTGGCCTCGGTGATGTTCCGGTATAGACGCCCTAGGGAATAGAGCTTGTTATGGCGGGTATTCTTGCTGATCTCGTCGACGGGATTGTAGATGGAGATTTCCCCGCTATAGCCATGGGCCCCGGTGTAGAGCTCGTCGTTAAGGAAAACAGAGATGCCTGAGCTCCGGCCGATATGGAGGAAAAGGAAGGTCTTCATGCAGAAAGAGGGGGCGAAGGCCTTTTCCGCGATCGAGGCGACGCGGACGTCGTTATAGAGCCTAGTGGGCACGTTATAGAGGTTAGCGAAGTAGGTACGGGGGTTGATCTTCAGATAGTCTTTGACGCGGTAGACCATCGCATATTCCCCGCTGGCCGAGTTGATCATACCCGGGCTAGCGATGGCGATGCCTAATAGTTTCCTGCCGAGGATCTCTTTTCTTTTCAATAAGGAAGAGAGCAGGTCGGATAAATCCTGGAAGTGCTTTTCCTCAATGAAGTCGACGTGGGGGATCTCCCCTTGGACTAGAAAATGGTCCTTTAAGTCGAACAAAGCGACGGACGGGGAATCTGAGGAGAGGTCGATGGAAGCGGTGACCCCGAGCTTTTCGTTGATGGAAATCAAAGCCGGCGCCCGGCCTTTTTTGGTGGCGCTGTTTTTGCTTTTGACCACGGACAAAAGGTCGTGCCCGGCTAATTCTTCCACGATGGCATTGGCCGCGACGAAGGAGACGTCGAGCTTATCCGCGATCGCGGCAATGGAGAGGCTGCCGTTCCTTCTTAGCAGCGAGAGGACTTTCGCCTGATTGGCGATTCGTAGGTTGTTTCTATTGTTCGCGTCTTTTTGTTTTGTCATGGTTCTAACTATCATAGCACAAGATGAAAGCGCTTCAAAAATCCTATTGCACTATTTATTTAAGTAGATTTAAAATAAATCAGCAAATAGTTTTGCCCGCGGTTTTCGCCGGGCAGACGGAAAGAGGCTTAGCCATGCGCCGACACACTTATCTGATGATGACTGTTCTTGCCTCCTTGGTGTTGCCCCTGACTTTGACTGGGGGAGGCAATCAGATCGCTGCCGCAGAGGATAGCTCTTATAAAAGTGAAACCATCAACATGCGGAGCCATTACCGCATTGAAAGCAACGGCGCACCTTTTTACATCGCTTTTGATAAGGCGAGAACGACATACGAAACATCGCGTTTCTCTTATATCTTTGATGAGTTTTCTTACGAGACCGATGATTTAGACAAAGGAGGCATCTTCGTCAGCGACGTCTCGAGCGTCGCCTCTTCTTATAAAGAGGACGAATATAAGACTTTCTCGGATATCTTTAGAACTACCTATAATGCTGACCCCGGGGCTGGCGAATGGGATGATTATTGCAAGGAACGCCTTTCTTTCATGTTCCAAACCGGCACCTATTATTCCCTTTTGTTTTTCAAAGCGAGCGAGACGAGCCAAACCGAAGCGATCATCCGCAACAACGTCGATGATTATGAGCAGGCAAGCTTAGGCAGTTACGCTGATACCAAAGGCATGGACGGGCGTTACGGCTTCTATTTCGACGGCGCGAAAGTCACTCTTTCGTTCTTGGCCACCTTCCTTTTCGGTTACAACTGCACCCTTTATTACCAAGACGGGGTCACTGTGACTAAGGATGAATCTACGATCACCCCGACGATTGAGACGGAAGATTACGATGTCAAAGATGGCAACCCCGCCGACATCGCTGCCGCTCCGATTTATAACTCCACTCTATGCTACATCCCCTTCACCAAAAAAGCGGATCCCGAAGATACGGTGGTCGAATTCGACCATATCGAGATCAACGACGAAAGAAGGGACGACGTCGCCTTCAAGCAAGATGGAACCTCTTATTTCATCGCCACCAAACTAAACGATGGCGATAGCGTCAAACTCGTGACGAAGAAAACGGTCGTCCATGAAGACAAGAACGTCGTCATCCATGATTTGTATGACGTTTCCGACCAAACCGAGATTACTTTCAATAAGTTGGGGGATGCCTCTTATGGGGTTGGCAACATCCCCAACGAAGTCAACAACGCCTTCCGTTTCGTCCTTAATACCCCTAAGGTCGATGGTTCTGCTTGGGCTGGCGAGAAACAGACGAAATTCGGCATCTGGTCTTCCAACGAATCTCTTTGGTCTAATTTTGGATACATCATTCGTTTCGCTCAGGGCGTGGTCAGCATCCTTTCGGGCGAAGAGGAGCCCCTTGCTCGCGGCGAGAGCGCCTCTATCGTTTCTAGAAGCGCTTTGGTTATCGTCATCGGCTTGGCCAAACTAAGCAACGAAGCGAATCACTGGTACGCTAATCGCGTCTACGTCGACGTCAACGATGTCCGCGTGGCTCAATATGATGATGTCAATCGCAGAACCCTTGGCTCGGTCATCACCGGACCTTATATTGGCGAAGCGGGCGGCGAGGTATCCTTTGAGGATTACCGCAAGGACTCTCTGGTCTCGGTTTCTGATTCCTCCAATAGCGCCCACGTCAAGGCGAGTTTCCCTTCTTACGCCATTAAAGGAGAAAAACTCAATGCCACCTTCGTGCTTGAAGAGGGCTACAAATTCAGCTCCTTCTTCGTCAACGGATCCGGTGTTCTAGACAAACTCACTTACGCCGATGGCGTCTATAGCCTAGAAATCGAAGATGTTTCCTCCTCCATCGATATCACTTACACCTTGCTTTCTGACGTTCATGTCACTTTGGCCTTAGAAGGAGATGTCATCAATACTGTTTACGACTCTTTCCCGCTTTTTGGATCGCGCAACGTCGTCAAATTCGGCGTCAAAGATGGTCATATTCCTTCCTCGGTATTAGTCAATGACGTTGAATGCATATCTTCGTTGAAAAGAGCTGGCAAGGTCTATTCTTTGGAACTCGTCCCGCTTGCTGAAGATACCAAAATCGTTGTTTCCGCTACCGAAAAGGTCTATTCCGTCGCGCTCGCTCATGAGATGGATGACGGGCATGCCTCCATCAAATTGTCTTCTTCTAGCGTCAAAGCCGGAGACAGTGTCAGCTTCGATGTCGTTTTGGAAGAGGGGTATCTCTTGATGGATGTCTCCATCACCGGGGATGCCGTGCTTTCTTCCTCCAACGGAACTTATTACCTCGATGAGGTTTACGGGGACGTGACGATTTCCTTGAAGACGAAGAAAAAAGAAACCGCCGAATCCGTTGAATCCGCCTCGATGATGTGGATCGCTTACTTGCTTTATGGCCTCGCCGGGGCCTCGCTCCTTGGCTTTGGCATCTACGCCCTTATCGCCATCAGAAGGAAGAAGGCCGAATAACCATGCTGATGTCGCGCAGCACCTCAAAAGGGCAAGGAAAAAAGAGATTCGATTGGGCTAAGCTCCTCTTCGTTTTGGTGATGCTTTTCCCCGCCGTCTTCCATTTGGCTGTGTTTTGGGGCGGGGTTGAGATCAAGACGATCCTAATGGCCTTCACCAATTACAACACCGGGGCCTTCTGCGGTTGGAACAATTTCGCCTACATTATCAACCAATTCTTCGGAGAAGGCGGATCTTTTACGATCTTCCTGCGGAATACCCTCATTTATTTTGGCATCCAATTGCTCCTTATCCCCGCCGGAATGTTCGTTTCTTATCTTCTCTACAGGAAGATGATCGGTTCGAAGTTCGTCAAAATCGTTTTGTATCTGCCCTGCGCGATCTCTTCGATCCTCTTCTCTTCCTTGTACATCCGCCTTTTGGAGCCCAACCAAAACTTCGGGCTGCTCTCTAGCTGGTTTGGGATTTCCGAGCAGTTATATAACTTCAAACTCGACCATTCTTTGGCTTACATGATCATCTACGACGTTTGGGTCGCCATCGGAGCCAACCTCTTCATTTGGATCGGCGGCATGAGCCGCATCCCCCAAACGGTCTTTGACGCCGCCAAAATCGATGGCGTCCCGCCCTCTAGGGAATTTGGCAAAATCGTCTTGCCTTTGATGTGGCCTACCTTTGTCACGATGATCACCCTTGCGGTTGTCGGATTATTCGGGGCCGGCGGCTCCAACTTATTGCTAGGGACCGGCCCGGAAACCTATTCGATCTCCTATTGGATGTATCAGATTGTCCTCGGCCTTGACGAGAGCAACTACAACTACGCTTCGGCGGCTGGGCTGTTCTTCACGGTCTTGACGATTCCCGTGCTTATCGGCTCGCGAATCTTCTTAAAGAAACATGGGGAGGCTACAGAGTTCTGATATGGAAATAAAACGTTTGTTTCATTGCCCTTCGCGTCACAGGAAATCCTTCTGGAAACGCGCGGGTATCCGCATAAGGAACCAGCTCAAAGAAGGACCCTTATTCAACATCGGTGCCCTAATTGTCATGCTTTGGGCTTTGTCTTTCGTCTTCGTCTTGCTGTGGGGGTTCAACTATTCCTTGATGTCGAAGGAGGAGCTAGGCGAAAACGCGCACTTCTTCACTCGTACATTCTCCTTCTCCAACTACGTCAGCGCCTTCAAAACCCTGAAATTCGATAACACCAATTACTTCGGGATGCTCTGGAATTCCATCTGGTTCTCCGTGGGCTCGACGGTGATGAAGTTGATCGCCACGATCTTCTTCGCTTATGTCATCGCGCGCTTCTCTTTTCCGGGACGCAAACTCCTCTATGTGATCGTCATCGCGCAGATGCTGCTTCCAACATACGGCCAGACGGCAGCAAACTACCAATTGCTTTCCGGCTTAGGTCTAGTTGATTCGCCGCTGTTCCTTCTTGCAATGGGGGCGGGGCATGGCACTTTCTTCCTCATCTGCCACAGCTACTTCGAGACCCTGCCTAAGGACTACGAGGAAAGCGCGAGGATCGATGGCTGCGGATACTTCCGCACCTTCTTCCAGATCATGCTTCCCCTGGCCGCGCCGATCATCGTCTGCATCGGGCTGCTCACCTTCATCGCTTGCTGGAACGACTATCAGACCACCTTGCTCTATTTGCGCCATTGGAAGACTCTTACCTCTGCCTTGTACTCCTATAGCGAGGTCACGATGCATTCTAGCGAGGGCTCGTTGCCGGTTTACTTCGCCGGCATCTTCCTAAGCGCCCTTCCCGTTGTGTTTCTTTATATCCGCTTCAACAAAACGCTCATGTCGAACATGACGCTTGGCGGAGTGAAAGGTTAAATTGAAAGGAAATCAAAAAAATGAAAACAAACAAACAATTGCTTCTCGTCGCCTCCTCTTTGCTGGCCATGACCTTATCTGGCTGCGCCGGGGGAAGTGCCGTCGATAACGACGTCGAGGATACCACTAACCTCAAAATCATGATCCTCAACAGAGGCTATGGAACGACTTGGCTGAGCAAATTGGCTGAGAAATACGAAAGTGAGCATGAAGGAGTAAGCGTCAGCGTTGAGGTCACTGATTCCTCTGATTCCCTGACTCAGTCTTTGAAAGGGGGCAAGGCGAGAAACGACTACGATCTTTATTTCGACGTCTCGGAATTGCAAACCGCCTCTTTGGTCAATACCTACGCCTCTACCGACGGCGGTTTCCTTAGCCTCGATGAGCTCTATGCCACCAAAGTCCCTGGAGAAGATATCACCTATGGCGAGAAAATGAACGCGACGGTCAAGGATGAACTTGCCATCGACGGCCATTATTATTCGACCTCTTGGGCGACCTCCACCTTAGGCATCCACTATAACGAAACCGTTTTGGACAAGGTCTTAGGCAAAGGCACCTATACCATTCCCAATACCAGCGATGAATTGACTGAGCTTGGCAAGAACTTCGTCTCCAAAGGGGTGAAGAACAGCTATCTCCTCTTCATGAACGAACTCGATTTGATTTCCCGCACCCTCTTCTTAGGATGGTGGGCCCAATACGAGGGCGTTGAGAGTTACAACAATTTCGTCAACGCCAAATACATCGATGAGGCCACCGGACGCGTTTATGGCAACGATGTTCGCATTTATACCCAGCAGGGCCGTTTGGAAGCCCTTAAGGCCATTGAGCCCCTTACTAGGCGCGATGGCGATTCGCTTGGTTATCAATTTGCCGCGACGACCACGTCGAGCTTGTATAAAGAAATCCAAGGGAATTTCTACGATTCCTCCAAAGGGTACGCCCTTTATCCTTGCGGGGACTGGCTTGAGCAAGAAAGCGGAGTGGGCTCCTCTTCGACCGTCAAAATGATGAAGCTGCCGGTTGTCTCCTCCATCATCCACAACCTTCCCAAGTCGACGATCAAAGATGATGCGACCCTTTCTAAGGTCGTCGCCGCCATCGATGAAGGCAAGACCTCTTATGAAGACGTCGACAGCGAGGATTTCGCCCGCATCGCTGAAGCGCGCAACATTTCCACCTCCATGGCGAATTTCCATCTTTCCTATATCCCGGCTTACGCCAACGCGAAGAAATTGGCCGTCGATTTCCTGCTCAACATGGCCACTGATGAGAGCATCAAAATCTACAAAGAGAACGTCAAAGGCGGGTTCTTGCCCTTTGACGCCACTTATGATGAAAGCACGCTTTCAACCACGGAAAAAAGCGTCGCCGAAGTGAATAAGAATGCCAATTACGTCTTCTATTCCAAGAAAAACCCCGTCTTCTATCTTGGGAACGCCCTTTATTACAGCTTGACTTCGGCTACTGGCTATTCTCTTGAAGCGGCGCTTAATGTCTCTTCTAGCTCCACGAAAATCTATTTGACCCCAGAGCAATATTTCAACCGGTTCTCCGAATATTACGCCGACGGCGGCTGGAAGAACAAAGTCCTCGCCAAGCTTTAATCGTTTCTTAGGGAGAGAGAATTATGAGAAACAGAAAACGTCGCATCACCTTACTTGCTTCAAGCTACCTGCTGCTTCTTTCTGCCTGCGCTTCTAGCGGGCTAGATGGCTCGGTTTTCTCTCCGCTCACCATTTGGAGTGCCTCTAGCGTCGATCGGATCGACCGCAACGACGCTTCCGTCGATACGCGCCAGAAGAAGATGAAAATCACGATGGCCAAAAACGAGCGGGAAGGAGGGCAACTGATGCTGCGGAGCACATCCGACATCAATGCCTATAACGTCACCGTCTCCGACCTGGTCTCTTCCGATCATCGTTATGTGATTCCCAAAGAGGACATCTCGATTTTCAACGCCAAATACCATTCGAGCGTCGGTATCAATCAAAGGTATAACAACCCTTCCTTGCCTTCTGGCTCAGTCATCCCGGATGCTTTGCTGCCTTTCGATACGGCGGTGGAATATGGGGAGAATACCCTTCCTAAGGACGAAAACCAAAGTGTTTACATCGAAATAAGCACCGGCAAAAACGTCATCTCCGGCACTTACAGCGGCCAAATCAAAGTCGTGGCCGATTCTTACGCTCATTACGTCCCGCTTGAAGTACGGGTCATCGACTATACGATTCCCGACGAGCCGACGACGATGAACCATTTCGCGAACTGGGGAAGCGAGCACTATAACAGCGCCGAGCTCGACTGCGGCGAGGAAATCACCACGGCTTATTTTGAGACGATGCTTGATTATCGCATGTCTTCGAGCCTTCCTTTCGAAGGCGAAGGGGGACCGGACAAATACGTCGAATTGCTCCGGAAGTACTATAGCGCCCCCGGCTTCTCCTCCTATAAGTTCTTCTATGAGGCGACCTACAGCAGCTACAACGACATGCTGATCGCCTATAACGTCCCTCTTTGCAAAGAATATCTCCGCAAAGTCATCAACGCCTCGCTTGAAGATGACGTCAACTATCTTGACAAAGCCTTCTTCTATTTCTCGACCTTCGTCGATGAGCCTGACTCCAACCCCTCGGTCACTTGGGAAGACGTCTATCAAATCGCTACGACCGTCAAGAAGATGCTGACTGATCTAGCTGAAGAGCTAGACACCTCTTTAGCGAGCTCCTCCAATTACGCCTTCTATTCCGATAAAGTTAGGCAAACCCTGATCGATATTCCTAACGTCATCCCTGGCGGATATTCAATCGCCACGCTTGAAAAATACGGCGCGGAGGATATTTCCGCCTGCACGGAACTGTCCCGTTTCGATTCGCAGGAAGCTCGTGACAGCTATACCCGCACTGGCGCGCAACAGGAATGGTGGTACACCTGCATCGGGCCGCAATACCCTTATCCGAACCTCCTCATTAATTCCTATCTCACCGGCCCTAGGCTCATCAGTTGGATGCAGCAATATTACGACATCGATGGCTTCCTTATCTGGGACGCCCTCAATTACACCGACTCCGATAACGGCGCCACGCCGATCATCAACACCTATGGCGACCTCACGGAAACCATGTCTGATGTCTGCGACGGGAAGATCTTCTATCCCGGCGCCCCTTATGGCATCGAAGGACCCGTGCCTTCTTTGCGGGCGGTCAGCTATCGCGACGGCATGGAGGATGGCGAGATCATCAACGCCATCTATAAACGTTACGAGGAGTTCGGCCTTAATGCCGATGAGGCCGTAGACGAGATCATGAAGAAGGAATTCAGCGGCACCGTCACGAACGGCTCAGCGAGCGATTTTGCTTCTGCCCGGGAGTCTTTGATGGAAATCTATGAGAACATCGTCTCCTCGACCGCGCTTCTTTTCGACACTAGCGTCCAAGGGGAAAGCGCCAACGACACGGAGCTTTCCTTCCTTTTGCCTAACGCGGAAGCCAAAGCTTACGTGGACGGGACGCTCTTAGAAAAAGGGAAAGACGGCTTATATCACTATTCCTTGAACGCCAGCAAAAACCCCTTCGTTGCCATTGAAGTAAAAGTAGGCAACCTCGTCTCCTCCTATGCCAAACGCATCATCGACATCCAAAAAAAACTCAGCGATTTTGAAGATGATTCCCTTGATGGCTGGAGCGCGGATCTCTTCGGAAGTTTGGGCGTCAGCGCGGAAACCTATAAAGGCGGAAGCAAATCCATGGCCATTACCCTGAATGGGCGCGACCGCGCCGGCTATGAGCCCTCCTTCGCCCTCGACGCGAAGAAAATCGGCGATACAGCGTCTTTATCCGAGATTTCCTTCTCCTTCTATGTCCCTAACGAAGTCCCCGACAACTACAAAATGACGGTCTCGGCTTCCTACGGGACGCTCACGACCTATAACGCCGACGTTGGCAGCATCATCCTCAAACAAGGATGGAACAGCGTTCAGTTAGCCATCCAAGAAAGCATCCGCTCCTTGGAGAATCTAGAGGAATTCCGCTTCTATCTGCCGAATCTTTTGGACGATACCGGCGCGGTCTCCTCCTGCACCTTTTATCTCGATGACTGCGCTTATCGCTCCCTCATCAATTACGACCAAGCCCAAAGCGATGATTTCGGCGAGGTGGTGAGCGCTAAAAACGAGGAGGCCGTGATCAAAGGGGATAAGAAGTCCCTGATCCTTGAAGAGGACGTCAGCAACGTCGAAGTCGAGGAAAACGGCGAGAAATATCTTATGCTTGGGGATTTCGAAACCTATAACCAGGTCGCGCAGATCCGTTACGAAAACAATTTTGGGACCCTGTCTTTCGCTAGCGACTCTCCTTACGTCACCCATGGCGAGAAAGCCCTCAAGATGGAGATCATCGGGCGCGGCGAGAAGCTGAGAAAGCTCGACCCCATCATGACCTTCTTCACGGGTTCTGATTATTTCCAGAAGAGCGATTTCTCCGATTGCGATTATCTGGAAGCCGATTTCTACAACGCGATGGATTATTCCATCCCCGTCCGCTTCTCCGACACCAACATCTATTACTCGCAATACACCAAAATCGTTTCGTTCACCCTAGAGCCGGGTATGAATCACATCAAAATCGATTTGTCCGCTTTCACCAGCTCCAAGTTCAGCAAGTTCTGCTTCATATTCGACCGCGGCGAATATTACGACGAGAAACGCGTCGTCTATTTCGATAATTTCCGCGCCCATTACGCCAAGGAGGTCGCCTGATGAAAAAAGTTTCTTTGCTCGCTTGCTTCGCCACGCTCGCCCTTTCTTTGCCACTTGGCTCCCTTTCCTTTACTCCTTCCTTTGAAGTAAAAGGTGCAGACGAAAAGGAGACGGTCCTCTTCGATTTCAAAGAAGAGGCCGCCCTGAACGACAACGTCATCCTTTTGAACACCGACATCGAATTGCCCGCCTTTGAAGAAACCTCCTTCGAGTGGTATGTCAATTTGAAAGCCCAGCCTAGCTTTACCCTGGCTAATAGCGGACCTTCTTCTGCGATTTATTTGGCTTGGAACGGGCTCCGGCCCGCCGAGGGCAGCTTGCCTTATAAGCATTTCCAGATCAAAGCCGGCACGACTATCGCCGAAAATGACACGACCCAATACGTCTTAAGGAACGATTACAATTTCTGGTGGACGCAGGGGTCGGGGACTTTGTCCTGGCGCCAGTTCGTTTTTCAACATGGCGGCAAAGATGCGCCTTTTGCTCAGAACTTCGAGGCCCCTTCGTTGTCCTTCAAAGGCGACGTCAGCGGCGGCGTGCAGGCTGATTTCAACCGTTGGCTATTCAATGTTCCTTATGAGAAAAGCACTGATTGGTCGACGAACGCCGCACCCTCAAATGGCAATGCCGTCTATATCGACAAAGGCAATGGGTATGAGCTATACGATTTCAATTTGAAAGACGACGGCTTCCTCCATATCGATTCGCCGATTCCTTCCGCTAGCCGGGGCACGGCGCTCATGATTGTGAAATTCGCCCCTTTCGGCACCACGACGGGAGAGGATTTGGATCATCGCCTTTCTTTATATTTCCCCAAAGGTCACTTATTTGGCGGCACCCATGACACGCACGCGTTCATGTTAGAAGAAGACGCCTATTTGGAAATCGGCAAAAATGGCGCTTTGTCTGGCGTGTTCTCCACGCCCCATGATTACGTTAAGCACGATGCCGTCTGTGGCCATCCGGGCAATGTCGAATACTACACCTGCTCAAGGCACGCGGACGAGGAAGAGATCTTCGTCAAAGACGGTGATAACTATCTCGCCAAGACTTTAGACGAGATACAGGTCAACGTTGAACATTCCTTCGCTTTCGTTGAAGAGAAGCCTTGTTCCTGCGACGTCGATGGCGTATCCGCCCATTACGAATGCTCAACTTGCCATAAATCCGCTGTTAAAGAGGGAGATGATTATCGTTTGGTCGAGAGCGATGAACTTCTTATCCCTGCCGCCCATACGTTAGTCCATCACGACGAAGTCCCCTTCACTTGCCAAAGCGACGGGAAACGCGCCTGCGAAGAATGCTCGGTCTGCCATAAATTGTATATTTCCGATGATGGCGAGCTTGTGGAGGTGACGGAGAGCGATTTGATCATCGCTAAACATCACACCCCGATTACCGTCGAGGGCAAAGAGGCCACTTGTTTAGAAAGTGGCTATACCGCATCGAAGAAGTGCTCGGTCTGCGATGAGGTCATCGAAGAAAGCAAGGAAATCCCTGCTTTGGGGCACCGCTACGGCGGATGGAAAGTCGATGACGACGGGGAGCACATCTCCCATTATTGCGAGCGTTGCTACCAAGTCGAAACGGTTGCTTTGACCAACAATGAAGATTTCAACTATACCGTGGTCAAAGAGGCAAGTGGCTCCAGCAAGGGACTGGCTCTTTATTCCAGCGAGAAATACGGGTCTTTCTACGTCGAGTTGCCTATGGCCTCAAGCAAAGGCGATGCGACGATGACCAACATCATCATCTCTGGCGTCTTGGCGGGTGTTGCCGTCGGCGTCTGTATCGGCGGATTCTTCATTCTAAAGAAGAAATTCGCCAAAACCAAATAAGGCTTTTCTATTTGTCTCATAAAAAGAAAGGAGGAAACAAATATGAAAAAGAAAAACATCATCATCCTAAGCGCTTCTTTGCTAAGCGCGATGGCCGTCGGGGCTGGAATCGTTGGCATCGCCCCCAAAGCGGCCGAAGTGAAGGCCGAAGGCAAAACGGAAGTGCCCTTTAATATCACGACCAATTGTGCTGTTGGTGAATACACCATTAAATTCAATGTCGACCAGACGATGCCAGCTTTTGCAACAACTCCAAGTTTCACTTGGCTAATTGATGGCGTTGAAACTACGATGCCGGTTTATCAGGGCGAAGAAGACGCAAACACCAAAACGCTCAGTTTCGCGTGGAATGGACATTATCCTACTGATACTGGTTACCATCATTTCCGCATAGATGCCGGTACGGTTGTTTATGAGGACGACACGACGAAGTACGTCTTAGAAAAGGCCTATAATTTTTGGCAGGCGAGGCACTCAGGCGGAAACGATACCGCCACATGGGTATGGCAACACGGAGATTCTGCGGACATACCAAGTTTTTCCGTCGAAGACAGCGTTAGCGGAGGACCACAAGCTTCCTTTAACCGCTGGCTTTTAACCGCTAATTATACTAAATCCGACGGGTGGTCTGTTGTTGACGGCGGACTTTGGAATTGCTGCCAATATCTCTATGCAACGGGAGACTCGACGGCTTATTCGCTTAGGTACAACACCTCTGACAAGCATTATTGTGAACTTGCAAATGCTGAGGGAGGCTTGGCAGGTTCAACCTCATTGACCGGGTCGGAGCACTTCATTTTGTATTTTGAAGGGTTTGATACGACCACGGGAGGCGATCAATTCGTCTCGTTCTATTTCCCAAGGGGCACTCTCTTTGGTGGTTTGAACGATGGATATAGATGCTTCCTTGAGAACGACTACTACATCACGGTCTTGAACGGGCGCGTCTTTGGCACCACCAAAAGCACCGCTGAGCTCATCTATACCCCTGTTCAGTCCTTCATCGACACCAACATGAAGATGGGCGATACCGCCTATGACGGGACGGGCACCGGCTCATGCAAAGGCGATGTCTATAACGCTGCTAAAACCGCTTATAACACTTTGAGCGACAACCAGAAATTCGCTTTCTGCAACTATGATGGCTACGCTGATGAGAAAGCCCGTTTGCTTGCCTGGGCCGCGGCTAATGGCGATACCCTTGATGCTTCCAACGCCATCGTCGAGAAAAAATCCTCTTCCTTGCTCATCGGCGCCTCGAGCAGAGGCTCGGATGTCTATGTGGCCGCTGTCTGCGCCGGCGCGCTTGCCTTAGTTGGCGTCGGGGCCTGCTTCGTCTTTAGAAAGAAACGCGAAGACTAATCGCGATGCTCTTTCTTGGCAAGGGGGCGCAAGCTCCCTTGCCTATTTTTACCTAAGAGGTACCTTATGAAATCTACCATCAAAGAACTAGGATACATGATGGATTGCTCGCGAGGGGCGGTGGCTAGTTTGCCCACCATCAAGCGCCTCGTCGATATGCTTTCCCGTTTTGGCTATACCTATCTCATGCTTTATACGGAAGACACCTACGAAATCAAGGAAGAACCGTATTTTGGCTATATGAGAGGTCGTTATAGCCAAGATGAACTCAAGGAGATCGATGCTTATTGCTCTTCTAAAGGCCTTGAGCTCCGGCCTTGCATCCAGACCCTGGCCCATTTAGGGCGTCTGCAGGCCTATGATGCTTTTAACGACATCTTCGACATCGATGATGTCTTGTTGGTTGGCGATGAGAAGGTCTACGCTCTTATCGAGGAGATGCTCTCTACGATGTCTAGCTGCGTCAAATCGCGCAAGATCCACATCGGCATGGATGAGGCCTTCCATTTGGGCAGAGGCAGATACATTGAGCGCTATGGCTACGCGAAAAAGGGCGAGATCATTGCTAGACACTCATCCCGCGTGGCGGAGATCGCGAAAAAATACGGCTATACCTGCTACATCTGGGCCGACATGCTTGAGCATGCCTATAACGAGGACCCTGAGCATTACACGCCTTCTATCCCTAGTAACGTCGTCCCGGTCTTATGGGGATATGAGCAAGTGGGGCAAGAGAAGGCGGAAAGCAAAATCAAACTTTATAAACGCCTTTCTCCTGAGCGCCTTGCTTCCTGCGGGGGCATCATCAAATGGGCCGGCTTCTCGCCGCTTAACACCTATTCGATGACGACTATCGCTGAGCAGATAAGCGCGGCAAGCAAATACGGTCTTAGCGATTACCTCATCACCGGTTGGGGCGACGGGGCCGCCGACGCGAGCCAATTCTCCATTTTGCCAGGGCTCTTCTATGGGGGGTTATTGGCCAAAGGGGAGAGTTTGAATGAAAAGACGAAGACGCGTTTCGAAGAGGCCGTCGGGATGTCTTTTGACGATTTCTTGAATGTGGACGCTCTTTCGATGCTCAATCCTTCCATTGACTACAAAAAGACGAGGAACAGCCTCTCTTTCGTCCATCTTTATAGCGATCTATTGCAGAACCCGATGATTGAAACCTGCCAAGACAAATACAAAGGGCTCTATGAAAAGGCGATGGATAAGCTAGAGAAAGTCGCGGACCATAAGGAATTCGGGTATCTCTTCCTCTCCCTTTACCATCTTGCCGACGTCGATCGCCACCTTTGCTGTTTGGGAAAAGAGATACTGGAGAGCTATCTTGCCAAAAAGGATCTGACCCCCTGCATCGAAGAGGGGAAGAAAGCATTGGACGCGTTAGGTGAATTCATCAAAGTCTATGAGGCCCAGTGGCGGAAGGAGAACAAAGCCTTCGGCTATGAGAAACAATTGATCCGCCTTGGGGGGCTTAAGGAAAGAATCCGTTACGTCATCGATACGTTGACGATGTATCAAAATAAGGAAATCGATTCCATCGATGAGCTAGAGGTAAAGCATCTTCCTAAAATCGTCGGGGGCAAGCCCATCGAGGATCCAGATTCGGTCTATGCGAACTGGTATCGTTATTTCGTCTCATCGGGCATCTTGAATGATATCTAAGAAACTCGATGCTGATTCGTTGAACCATGGTTTGCTCCGGCAAGAGAAGAAGGGGATTTCGTCTTCTTTTTCCATTTAGCTCGTTATCTAGGCTTATAGAAAAGGCAAAAGCAAGGCGTCCACGAAGATCAGAAAAAAGAACTGGTTTAAAGAAAATACGACAAACATCCGGGAATATAATGTTCCTCGCATAGCCGTTTTTAAAAAAAGAAAGGACTTCGCTTAAGAAGAAAGTAACCACCATGGAAGAAAAAACAATTGAATTATCCTTTAACTCCATGCACCTCCATTTCGAGGTGTTAGACGATGATTCCGTTCGTCTATTAAGTTTAGGATTAACCCATAAAAACCCCTTGGTAGAGGCAGAGAAAGGCTGCTACAGGCCCGTTGAGGTCCAAGTCTTAGGCGAGGATCAAAACGGCCATCATGGCCTGAAGAACTGCGAGACCTCCTTTGGGTTGACCGCCAAATACGTTGGCCACGAAATCAAAGAGCATCCCTTTGGGAAAGAATTGATCCTCGTGACGCGTTCTGCCTCTTTGGAAGTGGCCACCCATTATGTTTTATGCTCTTCCACCCACACGATTTTGGAATGGAACGAGGTGAAGAACATCAGCTCCAAGCGCCTGCGCCTAGAATTCGTCTCCTCCTATTTGGAATACGGCTTAGGGAAGAGAGGGAAAGAGGATCCCTTTAAGAAACTCTATTTCCACACCCCGCATAGCAGCTGGTATGTGGAGGCGCAGTGGGAAAGGGATTCCTTCCGTCACCTCGGTCTATATAACGGGAATCACAACACCGATTTCAAACGTCATTGCCTCAATAACACCGGCGCCTGGTCGACGAAGGAATATCTGCCCATGTGCGTGATCGAGGACTCTGAGACCAATGACTTCGAATTAATCGAGATCGAAGAGACGGGCTCTTGGCATTTGGAGGTGGGAGACGTTTGCGATAGGCTCTACCTCTCCGCCTCCGGGCCCACCCATTTCGACAACGATTGGACCTATCCCTTGAATCCGGGGGAGACCTATATCGGCAGCAAAGCCACCGTCTCCTTCGGCTCTTCCTTCGAAGAGGTCGTCCAAGAGGTCACCAAATACCGTCGTCTTATCGTTCGTCCCTCCTTAGACCATCGGGAAATGCCGGTCATCTATAACGACTATATGCATTGCCTTTGGGACAGGCAAACCGAAGATCTCGTTTTGCCCTTGCTAAAGAAAGCCAAGGAAGCGGGGGCGGATCTCTTCGTCATGGACGCGGGCTGGTTTGCCGAAGGCAGCGGCTGGTGGAACATCCTCGGCGTCTGGGAGGAAGAGAAAGCCAACTGGCCGCATGGATTAGCTTACGTCTGCGACAAAATCCGCGAGGCCGGCATGAAGGTGGGCCTTTGGACGGAAATCGAGGCCATGGGCATCGATTGCCCCTTGTTCAAGAAACTGCCCAAGGATTGGTTCTTCCAAATCGACGGGGAGGTTGTGGTGGAGCATCACCGCGCGATGCTGGATTTCTCTAACCCCGAAGTCTACCGTTATGCGATGGAGACGATGGACCGCCTCATCGCTTCTTACGGGCTTGATTACATCAAAAACGACTACAACACCGATGCGGGCGTGGGGAGCGACCGTTATTCCTCTTCTTTCGGAGAAGGGCTAAGCAGGCATTACCAAGCCTTCACCAGGTGGATCAAGGAATTGCTCGACAAGCACCCCTCCCTCACTTTGGAAAACTGCGCGAGCGGAGGCAACCGCATGGATTATAAGATGCTTTCCCTTTGCCCCATCCAGTCCACGAGCGACCAGACCGATTACCGCCTCTACCCTTATCTTTCCGGGAACGTCTTGACCGCCGTTATCCCAGAGCAGGCGGCCGTTTGGGCCTATCCTAACGATCTTTGGAGCGCGGGCTTCGTGCGTACCCCCGAAAGCGTCTGCCTGAATCTGGTCAATGCGATGCTAGGGAGGATCCATCTCGCCAGCGATCTTTCTTTGCTTAACGAAGAGGAGATGGGTCTAGTCAAAGAAGGGATCAGCTTCTTCAAAAGCCTCAACGAATGGAAAAAGAAATCCCTTCCCATCTATCCTATCGGCATCTCCCATTGGGGCGATGAGATCGTGGTCAATGGCTTAATCGGCGAGGGCAAAATCATTTTGACCGTGACCAATCTAAGCCGTTCCATCAAGGAAATATCCGTCGACTTGAAGCCTTATCAGGTCAAAGACATTCATTTGGCCTATCCTTCCTCATGGAAGACTCCCTATCGCTTTGAGGATGGCGTTTTAACCGTAACCTTGCCAGAGGAGCCCTCTGGACGGATATTTGAGGGCGAGACGTTATAAACAACTTCTTTCTCTAACGACTGAAAACCTCGGCTTAGGAGAAAGAAGCTTTCTTATCTTTGGTTTCCTTCTAGAGGAAAAGAAGAGAAGGCTTTTTCAGTCGCGTTGAAACAGGTGACTTGCCCGCGTTAAAAACCGCTTTTGGATGCCTAAGGGTTCCTTGATTTTATATGGGCAAGTGCTTGGACATTTGCTTGGACATTTGCTTGGACATTTGCTTGGTCAAAATGAACGGATAATGGGTTTGAAAGACACGGTCGTATTAAGAGTATATTCTCTAAAAACGTCCGTTAATACGTGATTAATTTGTTTCAATATTGATTCACGGCTTTTTGATTTTTGCTTGGACATTTGCTTGGACATTTGCTTGGACATTTGCTTGGACATTTGCTTGGTCATAATTGTCGTTTTGCTTCTTAATTGATCAAGAGGAATGAGCTTATGAACCTAGGAATGGAATCGGAGACTTTGGAATTTAAGGCCTCTACGAGCGAGCGGAGGGAAGCCTGCGAATCCATCGCGGCGACGATCAACAAAAGAGGGTATGTGACGCTTTATTTTGACGTGCTTGACAATGGGGAGACGGTTGGGCAAATCGTCACGGACAGCACCATGAAAGAAGTCACGGAATGCGTTTCCAATTCTCTAGAGCCGAAAGTGATTCCTACTTACGACGTCATCCCCCTCGAAAATGGGAAAAGTCTCATCAAACTGACCTTCTCAGGAAGCCAGACACCCTATTCGTCGAACGGGAAGTTCCTGATAAGGGCCGGAACGCAGAACCGCAAGCTGACCCGCGAAGAGCTTATCTTGCTTGTCAGGGACGCCCATTATTCTCTGGATTGGGAAAAAGAATCCAGCGGGAAAGGGATCGAAGAGTTGGATGAGGGTACGATGAAGCGGTTTTACCAAGAGGCAGTGAACTGCGGAAGGCTTGAAATGGGAGAATACAGTAAAACCGCTCTTCTTTCCGCCTTGGGGATTTATAACGGCGAAGTGGCAAGCAATGCCGCCTACGCGCTTTTCGGCTCGCAGGCGGGAGTCTCACTTAAGATCGCTTGCTTTGCAACCGACGCGAAGATCACTTTCACCGACCTGAAGATGTTCAAAGGCAATATCTACAATTTGATTGAGGAAGCGATGAATTACATCCAAACCCACATTGATTGGCGCGTTCGCATTGACTCGCTTGCCCGAAGCGAGATTCCCGAGATTCCCCTTCGGGCTCTACGCGAGATGGTCATCAATGCCTTCGCCCACGCTAACTATCGCTTTGATCCTGAGATCGAAATCAATATCCACCCCGGTAAAATCACCATTTTCAATCCCGGGAATTTCCCTTTTGGGCTGAGCCCGCTTGATTACGTGAAGAAGGACCTGCAGTCCATTAAGAGGAATCCTCTGATTCTTGATGTGCTCTTCCGCTGCAAAGACGTCGAGAAGACGGGAACGGGATTCAAAAGGATGAACCGCCTCTGCGAGGAAGCTGGGGTGAAGTGGGGGTACGAGAATTTCGCTTTCGGCTTCGTGTTCATCTTCTATCGGAACAAAAACAAGCAAGCGGAGACCGTCTTCGTTCAGGAAGATGACCTATCCCCTTATGAGCTGAATGTCCTCAACGAGATCAAAAGAAATGTCAAAATCAGCCAGGGCGAGCTGAGCGAAAAGCTCAATAAAAGCAAGAAGACCATTCAACGTTTGCAGAACTCTTTAATCGAAAAAGGCTATTTGGTGCGCATAGGCAGAAACCAATATGGCTATTGGGAGGTCTTGGATAAAACTGCCTAAGGGGCCCTCACCTGCTTGCTTTCCTCCTCAACGAGGTTTTTAGGGCTTTAAGCAGGCAAGGGGGACGACCCAGACGCCATCTTCTCTTTGATAAGCGAAGCTGGTGGCGGTGATAACCATCAAAAACTCCGGCTTCTTCATTTTCTCCGAATCGATTAGACTTGATAGCTTAAGCAAGTGCCTGGCGCCTTCTTCTATTCGATCGGCGTCGCAAAGCTTGATTTCAAACGCGGCCCATTTGCCGTTATCAAGATGGATTATCGCATCCGCCTCAAGACCGTTTCTGTCCCTATAGTGATATACGTCCCCGTTAATCGCATCCGCGTATATTTTCAAATCTCTGACGGCCATGTCCTCGAATATGAAGCCAAAGGTACGCAAATCGTTTATCAGATCTTCCTTATAAGCGCCTAAGGCCCTGCAGGCTATGGAGGGGTCGACGAAATGTCTTGTTGGCGAAGTCCTTATCGCGGTTTTGCTTCTCAAATTGGGGCTCCATGCGCTTACGTCTTCGATGATATAGAGCCTTTTGAATGCGGTAATATAGGACCTCACACCCTCGTCGCTGATCGATTTGTTCTCATTGTCCCTGATATCTGAAATAAGGGTCTCGACACTGCACTCAGTGGATATGTTTCTGGCGTAGGAGCGAAGGAAGGCTTTGCCTTTATCTTGGTCCCTAGAAACGCCGTCAAAGGTCCGGATGTCGTTTTCCATCAAACCGTCGTAATAGTTTTTGACAATCTCAATGGAGGCGCTCTCCTTTTGCCCAATAGACTTAGGCCAACCGCCCCGGCAAGCGTATTGGGCGTAATCGATTAACGATTTGTCGCACTTTGCCGGCGACGGTTTTTCCTGAGCGAACAGCCTGCTTAAGGATATCGCCCCATTGCTATCGAGCGACTCAAACAAACTCATGGGCCTCATGGTGAGGGAAGAGATTCTTCCGACCCCACTATGCTGCTTTAGACGTTCTTCCTCGCTGCTTAACGGAGTGGCGCTGCCGGTCAAGATGAATTGCCCAAAAGCATCGCGCTTGTCGATCTCATAGCGAATATCATCCCAAATAAAAGGGATAACCTGCCATTCGTCGATGAGCCTAGGGGTCGCTCCTGCTAAAAAGAGCTCTGGCGCGTTTTTGGCCAAATCAAAGTTCTGGCCGCTTCCCTTGCGGCTTTGCATGAAAACCGCGCTACTAGAAAAACGCTCTGCCGTCGTTGATTTCCCGCACCATTTAGGGCCTTTGATCCAAACAGCGCCAGAACTTTCCAGTTTGGCTTTGAGTCTAGTTTCGATGCATCTGCTTAAATAGTTATCCATGGTTTCTCTATCAATAACTTATCCTTTATTTGGCAATTTGGCAATAAAACATTTGGCAATTTGGCATTAAATCAGTTGGCAATTTGGCAATATTTTATCAATGGAATCTTGTCCCGCCTGATGTTAAAACCCCAAAAGTTCGGGAAGGGGAATGTGAAGAAGCCTTCAAGGAAGTCGGGAAGATCAACGGAAAAGCCTGCAAGAAAAAGGTTTTCGCCTTCCCCATGTGTTTGATGGCAATGGCTAGACAACAAGAAAAGGGCTGCTTCGCCTTCACAGGATTGTGAGGTTTCAGCAGCCCTCTTTTTATTGTTTGTTACCAGCAGTCGTGGAGGTACCAACCTGAGGTGTTCGTTCTATAGGCGTCGTAGAGGTATTTGTTGTAGAAGACAGCTTTCTGAACGGTGTAGGTGATGTCTTTCATGTAGACGGTCTTGTATTCTCCATCGAGTTTCTGCTTGTCGCCATCAGGGGTAGCGAAGCAGAGGAGGTAGCCTTTGACCCCGTTTACCAAGGTCGTTCTGGTGACATATCCAAGCCAGTTATGGTAGGAGTCGACCTTATAGACGGTGTGCCTGGAGTATTCTCCGTATTTGTTGAAGTAGGCCGCGCTGTAATCGTAGTCATCGTTCTTGAAGCCATGGCCGTCGGCGTACATGTTCGCGTTGTATAGGCCAAGCGAGTTGTCGAAGAGCTCTTGATTGGCGGCGTAGAACCCGGCGAATTTCAGGTAATCCAGGATTGTGTAGTCCGGGGTGTAGAAGGCTTTCGAGTAGGTTTTGAAGTCTTCCGCGACCTTGCCAAGGAAGTTCTGATCAGGGACCCATTGGAGGGCGGTTTCCGTCATATCGCCGCGCCCGCCGTCGGAATTCTTATGAACATCCATGATGAGGGCCTGGCGGGAATCATCACCCTCTTTGTCGTCGAGGTTATAGGTCAAGGTCGCCATGCGGGCGGAGTAGTCCTTGCCAGAAGGCATATAGGTGATGACCCCGGCGTCTTTCTTGTCCTGAAGAGGTTTGAGGGCCTCGACCGCGTTTTTGAATTTGAGGTTGACGTTGTTCACGGCCTTGGCCATGTCGTTGATCATGTTCTCATAGGCCGCGGTGGCAGAAGAGCCCATTCCTTGGGTGTAGTAGTACATCTGGAATTTGGCGAGGTTGGCGCAGGTGACGAGAGTGGTGTCAAGATAGGCCATGAAGTTGGTCATGTTCCTGATCTTGAGGGTCGACCACACATCATAGACGCCAAGGGTTTCGTTGTAGTAATAGAAGATGTCTTTGGAGGCATCTGAGGGGTTAGGCTGCAGGATCGATTCGGCGAAGGTGGTGACGTAATCGGCGAGCGGCTTGCCGTTGATGAAGAGCTTGGAGATGGCGTCGTCATAGTATTGCTTCCTCTCTTTCTCGATATCGGCTTCGCTCACGGTCTCATCGTTTTCCATCTCGATGATGTTCTTCATCCCGGCCACGACGAAGTTCGAGTTGTAGTGGCAGGCCTCTTTGGCGGTATTGAGGACGGGGTTGAGGATTTCCTCAGAGTGGTAGCGCGTCTCTTGGGCGGCGAGAGCTTCGATTTTGGATTCGATCGCGCCGAGTTGCTCCTGAATCTTCTCTAACGTCTTCGTTGTGGCGTCTCTGAAGTCGATGCCGCATTCTTTAAGAAGATTGAGGACGACTTTCGTCCCGTAGGTTTTGATCCCTCCGGCGATGAGATCCCCGCCTTTGGAGATCAGCGTGTCGACGATATCCGCGGCCGCGTCGTCGCTAGGCTCGGCGGTGAGGCGATGGACCCCTTCGGCGGTTAGAGCGAATGAGGAATCGAACTCCGCGCTATTCTTAGACGTTTCGGATGAAGGGGTTGACGAAGCTTCCGAGCCATTGTTCGCGCAGGAGGCCATTCCTAACGCCATGGCTGGAACCATTGTCGCAAGTAGCAGTTTTACTTTTTTCATAAGCTTTACCTCGCTTTTCTTGAGTTACAAACCGTTTTGATTTGTTACTCATGGCATTATCTTACCTCGTTTTGTTACCAATGCAATAGGAAAAGAGATAAAAAAATAAAAAATGTTACTTTCCGATTGTTTAGTGGCTACAAACAAATATTCCATGTAATTGTTAAAAACCTCTATAAATATCGATATGGTCGCGTTTTTGCTCTTCTGAAATTTGACGTTTGTTTCATTTCAGGCAAGCGTTCCAGTTTTTATCTTTTGGCTTGTCCAGGAGCGATTTTGCCTTTTGAACGTTCCAAAAATGGACTCTACGGCTAAAACCGTTGGTAGAATTTTAATTTCTGTGTAAACGCAGGTTTCTGTCATAACCAATATGCCTTATTTGTCCATCAGGCCAACGATGACTCTCCATCCGCGTGCCTTTCGGGCGTCGATCCAGTTGTTAAAATGCAAAAAGATCGTAACCAGCCTCTTTTCCAGCGCCTCTTCCGTCATGAACTGTATCTGCTTCTTCAGCTCCCTTTTCATCTGCTTGTTGAATCCCTCTATCGGGTTGTTCGCGTGGATCGGGCACTGGAACCCTTCGGGGAACTTGAGGAACGTCAGCGCACGATCGGCCTTTGAGGCCCGGCTTCGGACTTCCGGTGCCTCGAACCTCGTTTATCGTTGAACCCTCCTAGGAGGGTCGCGCCTTAGTCGGGTCCCTTGGCTTTCGTTATTGCCGTGGAATCGTGGGATTGCCGCCGTTCTTATGACTGTGTCTCTCGTAGCCGGGGTATGCGGCCATCCCCTAATCCATGAATCCGCCGATGGCCTCCCGGGCGGCTTTGGCGACCGCCGATCGGAACGCCACCACTGGTCGGCGATTTTTTATTCACACAGACTTTTACTTAGTCTCGAAAAATCAGTCTATGGTCTTAGGCGCCCGAACACAGAAACCATAAAAAACAATTGCCGTATTTACATGTTCAAAACAAGAAATTATAATAACGGCAAGTAGAAAAGGAGACGCTGAACATGGAACTCTGCGAAAGAATCAAAATGCTGATGAATGAACAAAAACTTACCCAAAAAGAGCTCGCTAAGAGGGCGGGCATCACCGAGGCATCGATGTCTAAGTATCTAAGCGGCGAACGCACCCCAAGAATTGACATTATCGTCAACTTGGCAAACGCGTTAGGCGTCACAACCGATGAACTAATCGGGCAAGAAATCGAAAACGAGTCGATGAGTTTTGTGAGGATGAAAACGGTCCTTGCAAGAGGGCTTGAGAATTTATCCAGAGAGGAAAAAAACGAGCTAATTAAATTCCTATTGGAGAAATAACGCGCATGAGACTGGCCAACGAAAGATACGAAGAGATCAAAAAGACAATAGGGGAGTTCCTCGAAGATTATGGAGTTAACAAGCTCCCCCTTGATGTTTTCGGATTGGCTAGGAGAATGAAAATCAAGATAACGTTTGCTTCCGAACTCTTGGAAAAGCATCCAAGGAAAATCGACGAATACGTGCTTTTAAAATATCCCAACTCGTATCTGTATTATGATTCTGAGACGCAGAAATTCATTGTTTATGTCGATGATGTTGGATGCAAAAGAAAAAG
The DNA here is from genome assembly GCA_963621535.1 of Paludibacteraceae bacterium. Taxonomy (GTDB): domain Bacteria; phylum Bacillota_I; class Bacilli_A; order RFN20; family CAG-826; genus Alloenteromonas. Next base: position 65,160 of record CAVFEQ010000006.1, read on the forward strand.
GCAAAGATTTTCTTTGGCGCATGAGCTTATGCACATTATCCTCGGGCACACCGAACAAAACCCAGAAAATGAGGCGGAAGCTAATTTTGGCGCAACCTATTTATTGGCCCCGACATCGCTTGCGCTCATTTTTCCCGAAGAGGAAGCGTTGCTGCGTCCGGAAATCGCCTCAAAAATATTCGATGTGTCTTTGCCGGAGGCTAAAATCGTGGTTCGATACAATTCGAATCGCCTCTCGTTGTCAGACATTAGTGAAAAGGACTACGAAAAAAGGATTAACGGTTTATTGGAGGGATCGTTTATGCATCAATTAAGCAAATATCGTCAATAAAGAAGCTAATAAAAGGCCCCCGTCATTGCAGTGATGGGGGCCAAGATATGCTATAAAGCACACCCGACATGCACATTGTAGCGTATCCGCCAAAATTTGTACGGCCAATTAGGCAGGAAGGAGCAAAACTACAATGTACAAAGATCAACGTGGCGTTGTTGAAGATTCGTTCCAGGCGTTCCTGGTGGAAGGGGCGAGCTTCACGGAAAAAGAGGAATACCCAATTTTGGAGAGCTGGATGGTCTCGAAAGTTCCGCCGCAAAAGATTATGCCGTTCGACAAGGCATTGAACCATCGAGGGGATTTGAGCGATGTTCACGTCTGCACTTACGCTAGGGACCGCACCTTTGAAAGAATAAGAAGAAATCCCGGGAAATATCTCAGTTTCTTCAGAAGGTGCGCCGGACTAATCGGCTTTGACTTCAGTGTCCATTCGGATATGCCGACCATCAAGCAGAAAGCCCAAATGAACGACAGCCTATCCCTCACTTACTATTATGGAAGGGAAGGCAATGAGATAATCCCCAACATCAGATACGGAATCGATGAGCTGGCGGATGAATTCTTAGCCGCCATCCCAAAGCACGCTCTCATTGCGATAGGCACCCACGGCTTTATTAAGGAGAAGGCTCAAAAAGCGGAATGGTATTGCTCACTAGAAAAAATCATCAACGTCTTAGAACCTACGGGAATCATTGTCTATGGTAGCCTCAACGGAAAGATGTTCGCTGAATTCGAATCCAAATGTAAATTTTATTACTATGAGCCTTGGATATGCTCCGACAGAAGAAAAAGAGGAGGCATTCAAGATGGCGACTAAAGGAGCGAGCAATAGATACCCCACCAACAAAAGAAGTCCTTCCGGAAAATCTATTTCCCACATAAACTACGAGTGGGCTAGAGACTTTAATAAGAAGACCATAGACCAACATTTCAATGATCATGGGAAATCTATGGGCTTCGATTCAAAAGAATCATATAAACAGCATGCGATAAAATTCGCCAATACCATTGATAGGAAAAACTGCACATCCTTTGTTGCTGAAAATGACTCTACCTATAAATACAACAAGGTTACAAATGAATTCGCAATCATCACAAAGGATGGCTACATAGTTACCTACTATAAGCCTACGGGCGAATATAGTTATTACAAAAACCAAGAAATCAAATACTCAAAAGGAGGAAAAGGAAAAAATGAAAAGATTTAAACCGATGGTGTGCCCAGTATGCGGCGAGTTGTATTTTTCCGGGCCGAATAAATATGATCCCGATTCATATGAGAAAGAAATGAATGAGTACCTCAGCGGAGAGGTTTATTGCTATCACTGTGGATGGATATACGATTTAGACCAATTCGAAAACCCCGATTCCCATGACGGCTTTAACGAAATGTCCTTAAACGAATATAGAAAAGACTTTCAAGACAAGCTGAAAGAAAACCCTGACTACGACTATTGCGAAGAACATAAGCCTGCTCCCAAACCGCATATGTGCCCCGTCTGCGGGGAATACGAATTTGAAGACGAGGCTACTTACGATATCTGCCCAGTGTGCGGATGGGAGGACGATGGGTATTTCGAAGGCGGCGGCGCTAACGATATGAGCCTAGAGGAAGCGCAGAAAGACTTCGCCGAAAAAAGAAAGCTCGACCCGAATTATAGAAAGTACAAGTAACGTTTCCGAGATTGCAAGATTAACAAATAAGCGCAAGTTTAATCACTCTTGATCTACTAACCACACGAAATGAGGCAACTAAATATCGCGTTTATATAGCAAGTGTGACTACTCAACATCAAAGCCTTACTCTCGGTTTAAAACTGTTACTAGTATTAGATAAATAATTCTAAGACATTAAAAACGTATCATGAAATGATTTACCGTATTAGACGGCATCGGGACTTTTTGGTTTCGGCGATAGAGAAAACAGGAGAATTCCTGCGGTCGGCAGGAGTTCTCCTGTTTTC
>CAVFEQ010000007.1:0-63021 GCA_963621535.1 Paludibacteraceae bacterium
AGACTGACTTTTTCGTCCCTCACGTGCACTAGAGAGTTTATTTCGGAAAAAACCAAGGGAGTTTTAGAGAAGTTTCGGAAAAAACCAAGCGACTTTATGAGCTGCTTCGGAAAAAACCAAGCGAGTTTTAAAGCAATTTCGGAAAATTCCGGTCAAGTTTTGCAAATCAGGGAGAAGTCAGTTGCCAATGAATTGCATGGGAAAGGGCCCTTCGTCCAGCCATCCTCCTTGAGGCGGCAGCTGCCTTATCAATATTTAGATCGACCACGCACCCATTTGCTGAAGATCGAGCTTATTCGCCGCTCTTACATTTGGCTTTTAAAAGACTTGATAGCAAAGCCATTCCAAGGAAGGATCCGAAAATCTCCATGGCTCTCTTAAAGAAAAGATAGACTTTCTGAGACTTGGTGAATTCGAGCGCGTTGGCCATAAGAAGCGTTGAGAAGATTGCACGCTTTTTCAAGGAAGAGCAAAACAAAAAAAGGACGCTTTTCGAAGGCATCAAAGAAAATTTAGTTCCGTCATCATTTTTTGATAGCGGTTTATATTGCCTGCGAGAAATCTTCATCTTTTTTATGATTCATCACTCGGACAATGTCCTTTGTTTCGTCCAAAAAAAAGACCTAATTCATAAAAATATGAATATTTCTTGTCGCGTGGTTTTCTCATTCAATGTTACACTACCGCGGAAGGAGGAACCCCATGAGCAAAACCACCGCGTCACAAGTATTCCACGGCATCATGCCGAAGTTCAAAGAGGCACTGTTGGCGATACTGCCCGTCGTGGCAGTCATGGTCATCGTCGCCCTCTGCATCCCGGATATGTACATCGAGGAGGATGGGTCAAAATTCGGCCCCATCATGACCTCTTTGCTCATTTCCATCGTCCCTCTTATTTTGGGGACCACCTTATTCAACGTCGGCGTAGAGAAGAGCCTCGTCAAGATCGGCGACATCGTCGGCACGAGGCTCACCAAAAAGAAAACCATCGGCTGGCTGCTTTTCATCGGCTTGTTGATGGGGGTGCTCGCCACGCTTGCTGAGCCTGATCTTTCCGTTCTTGCTAGCCGCATCTCTCCTAGTGGGCCCGACTGGTCGCTTATCGTCATCTGCGCGATCGGGGTCGGGGTGTTTATGCTGGTGGCTTTGGTGAGAGTCGTCTTCAATAAGCCACTTAAATATTGGCTCACCATCGGTTATTTGTTCGTCTTTACCCTTGCCTTGTTCGCGGACAAGTCCTTTTTCTCGATCATCTTTGATGCGGGCGGGGTGACGACTGGCGTTGTCACCGTTCCTTTCATCATCGCGATCGGCGTTTCCGTCGCTAGGAGCCTAGGCGATAGCTCAGGAGGCGATTCCTTTGGCTACTCTGGCCTGTGCTCTTTAGGCACCGTCTTGGCCGTTTTGGTGTTCTCCATCATCTTGAAGAACACGGACGGGATAACCAGGATCCAGAACATCCTTGCGACGAAGAATTTCTTCGAGGGGCTAGAAGCCTTCAAAACCGATGGCTACGCAGCCATCGGCTCCTTCTATTTGAGCAACTTCCTTTCTGCATTGAAAGACGTCGCGATTTCCATCGCCCCGATCACCGTCTTCTTCTTCGTCTTCAACCTCTTCCTCAAGCTCCCCAAGAAGGAAGTCATCTCCGTCGTCGTCGGGCTTGTCTACACCTTCTTCGGCCTCATCTTCTTCCTTATGGGCGCGGAAAGCGGCTTCATCCCCGCGGGTACTAGATACGGGGAATATTTCGCCTCCTCTGACAATCTGCCTCTATTCTTGCTGATTGGTTTCCTCTTCGGCGCGGTGGCGATGCTCGCCGAGCCTTCCGTCAAGGTTTTAGCCGACAACGTCGCCGAAGTCAGCCACGGCGTCATCTCGGAAGCGATGATCTATATTTTCCTCTGCGTGGCAATCGGCCTAGCCATCATGCTCAACATCTTCCGCGTGAACTATCAGATCGATTACCTTTACTTCGCCGTGCCGATGTTCCTGACGGCTTTGCTGCTCAGCTATTTCGTCCCGACGATATATGTGGGCATCGCTATTGACGCCGCGGGGGTGGCGACGGGGGCGATGGCCTCTTGCTTCTTCCTTCCGATGTTCCTTGCCTATGTTCAAAGCAACCAAGTCTTCATTGATTCGGGGTCTCTCGGCGAGATGATCCTCTCTTATGGCTTTGGGGTCGTGGGCATCATGTCGATGATGCCGATTCTAGCCATCGAGGTGCTTGGCCTCTTCTCGCAGGCCAAGACCGAACTGCAGAACCGCAAGGCGCTTCGCCGCGTCCTTGAGGCGGATGACAACCAGCTTATCCACTTGCCTTTGGAACAGGAGGAAAACGCATGAGCTTCGCCCACCGCAAAAAGAACGAGAAGAGCAAAGCCTCCACTCCGCAGGCCCCCTTTGAGGCCAGGGAGAAGATCTACGGCTTATCGCTCTTCTTCACCGTCGTCTCGCGTAACCAGTCCCATTATTACGAGAACGCCTATCAAAACGCCGGGGCTTCGATGTCGCTAACTTTCTACGCTCATTCGATGCCGCCGCAAGAGATCCTAGCGATGCTAGGGGAGATGGAGACGAAGAAAGACATCGTCGTCACCATCTGCCGCAGCGAGCTCGTCCCGGTTCTGAAAAAGATCGCGATGGAACGCTTCGAGATATCTAGGGCCGCCAAAGGCATCGCCTTCGCCTGCCCCATCGATGCGGTCCAGGGCATCGCGGCCTACCGCTTCTTAGCCGACCAAAACAAAGAGATCCGTCAGGAGGAAAGCAAACATGGAAGAAAAACAGACCAAAAGTAACGCCGTCGAAACGAAGAAAAGCCTCATCCTCGCCATCGTTAACCATGGCTTCTCCGACCTTGTCATGAACGCGGCCAGGAAAGCCGGGGCTAGAGGAGGCACCGTCAGCAGCGCTAGAGGCACCGCTGACCCGGAGATGGCCTCTTTCTATGGCATCACCTTGACCCCTGAGAAAGACATGGTCTACATGGTCGTGGACGCTTCTGACCGCGACCGCATCATGCAGGTGATCTATGAAGACGCCGGGCTCAAATCAAAAGGCAACGGCATCCTCTTCTCCTTGCCGATCACCGATGCGGTCGGACTTGACCCCACGCCTGCTGGCGACAAATAACTTCCTAAAGAGCCTTTCCTTTGGATGAGGCTCTTTTTAGGTACTTAGACTTTTATCTCCCCTAAAAAGGCTTATTGCTTGATTGATGTTTTAGATTAAGCGGTTTTCACTGAATCCGTTTTGATCTCCCCGGCTTTAGTAAGGGCGACCTTCGTGATGAAGGGCCCGGTCAGCTCATAGATCAAGGTGCTTGTTAAAACTACCGCGACGATCATCGCTCCGATGGATTTGATCTCCGGATTGGAAGATTCGCCAAACAAGGTCGAAGCGGTGGTGGCTAAGCCAATCGCCACGCCCGCTTGGGGGACGAGAGTGAAACCTAGATACTTTTTGACGCTAGGCTCAGCGTGGGTGATGCTAGCCCCAGCAAAAGCGCCAAGCCATTTGCCGATGACACGGCAAAGGAGATAAACAAGAGCGATGACAATGACCATGTAACCCTTGGAGAAGACGGTGAGATCAAGCGAAGCCCCCGAGATCATGAAGAAGAGCATGTAGATCGGCGCGGTGAAGCGGTCCATGAAGTCAAACACCTTTGCCGAGTCCTCCCCCATGTTGCAATAGATGGCCCCCGCCATCATGCACATGAGCAAGGAAGATAGCTCGAACCCCCCGCATTGAGGGAGGCGGAAGAGACTATAAAGGCCAACGCTAGCGAAGATAGAGAAGATGGCCCAGCTGACGCGGTTGGCCCTTGATTTGAAGTAATGGGTCGCAAAACTCATGAGCAGGCCTAAGATCGCTCCGATGCCAAGCGAGATGAGGATCTCAATCAAAGGTTTGCCAAGCATTTCATAAAGGTCGAAATCGCCTCTGGTGGCAAGAGTTCTAGCAATTTGGAAAAGGATGGCGAAGAAGATGAGCGCGGTTGCATCGTCTAAGGCGACCACCGGGAGCAAGGTGCTGACCACCGGGCCTTTTGCTTTGTATTGTTTCACAACCATGAGAGTCGCCGCCGGCGCGGTGGCCGCGGCGATGGCGCCCAAAGTCAAAACAAGGGGCATATCTACCTGCTCAGGGACAACAAAGTGCACGATGAGCAAGCCGAGAATAACAACAATCGAGGCAAGACCAGATTCCAAAACGGTGATCCAAAGGACGCGCTTGCCGACGGATTTGATGGCGCTCAGCTTAAAGGAAGAGCCGATGGAAAAGGCGATGAAGCCTAGAGCAATAGAAGAGACCCAGCTAAGGTAGTCGGGTCCATCTGTCTTGCCATGGATATAGGTGTAGATGGGGTTAAGCGAGGGATTAGCGACATCAGAGAAATTATGGATCTGACTCCAATCGACGAAGGCCAAACCAAAGACAAAAGGGCCCATCAAGATGCCGGCGATGATGTAGCCGGTGACGTTAGGAAGGTGGAAGACCTTCATCAGACGGGTGGAAAGAAGCCCCATTAAAAGGAGGCAGGCCACATAAAGAGTGACTGAAAAGAAGTTTATGGCCATAGGAGTTAGAACGATCCTTCGTAGTCTTCGATGTCGCGGGAGAACATGCCTCCGCGGATGCCTTCGAAGTTGTTTGTGTGCTCGCGGATGAGCTTCTTGAGATCCTCTAGTTTTTCTAGGTCGACCACGAAGAGGGCGAACATCGCCTCGCCGTGGCTATGTAGCCTCTCGTAGGAGGCCAAAGAGAAGAAATGGGTGTCTTCTGGTTGGTTCTCATCTAAGGCGTGGCGGAGAGAGGTGGTGTGCATCAATGTGCCGTTGAATCCTTCTTTGCGGATGCAGTCAAACACGTCGAGCGCGGCGGTGCCGTTCTCGAGGATGAGATAGAGTACTTTTTTCATGTTCTATCCTTCTTTCGCCTCCATTGTAGGCGCGTAGAAAACAGATGGGCAACAAAAGGAAAAGAAAGCCCTCCCAAAATGCGTTAAGATAGCCTCCATGGGAAAGCTTATCTTGCTCCGTCACGGCCAGTCGCAATTCAATTTGGAGAATCGCTTCACGGGTTGGAGCGAGGTCCCTTTGACCGAAAAGGGGGAAGAGGAAGCGAAAGAGGCGGGGCGTCTAGCGAAGAAGGCTGGTCTAAAAATCGACCTCTGCTATTGCTCTTTGCTTAGCCGCACTCAAATCAGCGCGGAGCTCTTTTTAAATGAGCTCGGGATGAACTTGGAACCCCTGATGGATTGGCGACTCAACGAACGCCACTACGGGGCGCTGCAAGGAAAAAGCAGAGAAGAGTGCGCCGCCATCTATGGCAAAGAGCAAGTGGAGCGATGGAGAAGAGGCTATTTTGATATCCCACCTTTGTTAGATGAGGATGATCCCAGGTGTCCGTTTAATGACCCCTATTTCCAAAATTACCTTAAAAAGGGAATCTTAAAGAAAGAAGATTGCCCGCTTGGTGAATCCCTTGAGATGACTGTTTCTAGAATTATGCCGTTTTTGCGGGGAATAATTTTTCCAGAGCTTCGAAAAGACCGCAATATCCTCATATCTGCCCATGGCAATTCAATTCGAGCAATCCGCAAAATCCTCGCAAAAATAGAGAATGAGGCCATTTTTGCGCTGGAAATCCCTTTTGGCGTCCCTTACGTTTTTGAATTTTCTACGGATATTGCGGTCTTAAAAGAAGGCCCCCTTGGCGATTCCCTTCCTTCCTAAGAAGGAAAAGGAGGTCTATACTACTTTCGCTATGCGAGATTCATACCCCGTAGAAGAGCCAAAAGAAAAAAAGAAAAAAGGCATAGTCCGCTACATCGTCTATCTTTCTATCGTCTTGATTGCGACCGGGCTTTCGCTTACCTTTTCCCTTTGGGACCAGTTTGACCAAGTCGTCGAATGCTTTAAGAACTCCTTCAGCACGGTGAATGGCTGGGTGTATATGCTCATCATCGCTGGTTGCGTGACGCTTTCTTATCTGGTGGACGCTTTGATCATCTTGGTATTTTGCCGTCTCTACACCAGGAACTACAAATATCATCAGGCCTTCGCCACTTCGCTGATCGGCCAGTTCTATAGCGACGTTACCCCGGGCTCTAGCGGTGGCCAGGTCATGCAGACCTACACCATGAAAAGCCAGGGCATTCCGGTCTCTAGCGCCGCCTCCATCATGGTCATGTCCTTCATTCTCTACCAGACCGCTTTGATCCTTTTTGATCTCGTTGCTTTTGGCTTTGAGTTCAATAGCATCATGGCGATCCCTGGCATTGAGTTTGACCTCTTCCAGTGGCATGTAAACATCCCCATGGTGCCGATCATCATCTTCGGTTTTTTGCTCAACATCTCCATCATCCTGCTCCTTTTCTTGATGAGCTATAGCCATAAGTTCCATAACTTCATCCTCCATTACGTGATCGGCTTCCTTGGGAAAATCCACCTGTTAAAAAAGCCAGACAAAACCAGAGAAAACCTTCGGGTACAGGTTGAGAACTTCAAAATCGAGCTGCGCCGCCTCCAGTCGAACATCCCGGTGGTCATTTTGCAGATCACCCTTTTCCTCATCATGCTTTTCCTGCGTTTCTGCATCCCTTATCTTTCCGGCCTCGCGATGGGGTATGAGGAGAGCTTCTCGGTGGGCCGGCTTTTCGATGCCTCTTTCCTCAGCGCCTTCCATCAGATGGTCACGGGGATCATTCCTTTGCCTGGCTCAGCAGGTGTTTCCGAGCTCTTCTATGGCTATCTTTTCAAGAACTTCTTCAACCAAAACGCGGCGATCATCTCTTCTTCCCTCATCTTGTGGAGGACGTCCACCTTCCATATCGTCTTGCTGATCTCCGGGTTCGTCTCGGCCTTCTATAAATCCCGTCCGAAAGAATCCTTCAACTACGCGAACCGCGAGACTTTCGTCACCTTGCAGCTAGAGACTTACGATGAGCGTAAGAAGAGCGCGGACACCATGTATGAGACCGCGCAGCTTTCGCGTAAGGCGATTCAAGAAAAGCTGCGCAACACCACGAAGAACATTTTCGGTGGCAAAAAGAAGAGCCAGATCACCCCGGATAAGCTAGAGGAATTTGATTCCGCCTTCCTTGAAGACCAAAGGAAAGAGGAGCAAAGCCAAAGAAAAGCGGAGCAGAAGGCGAAGCCAGCACAAAAGAAAGTGAAGCCGAAGAAGGTCAAGAAGGCGGTCTCTAAAAAGAATGAGGAGAAGGATTCCTGGGAATCCCTTGATATCTGATGAACGTGCTTTTGTGCTCGGATACATACCCCCCGGAGATCAACGGGGTCGCCACCTCGACCTTCAATCTCCGCAAAACCTTGCTCGCCCACGGGGAAAAGGTTTTGGTCGTGACGACGAACCCGTTTTCCAACAAAGTCACTTTCGAAAACGGAGTGCTTCGCATCCCTGGGATTTACCTTAAAAAGTTCTATGGCTACCGCATGTCCAATTTCTATTCGAAGGAGGCGATGAAGATCATCGAAAGGTTCAAGCCCGACATCGTCCATTGCCAAACCGATATCGGCGTCGGCATCTTCGGAACGATCGTGGCGAGCCGTTTCCACTGCGGCATGGTCTATACCTTCCATACGATGCTCGAGGACTATTCCTATTACATCACCCATGGCTACTTCGACCGCGCGGCTAGACACATCATCCGTTTCTATTTCAAAGGCCAGTCGGTCCGCTTCAACGAATTCATCGCCCCAAGCGACAAGATCAAAGACTATCTCCGTTCCATCCAGATCGACTCTTCGATCTCCGTGATCCCAACTGGCATCGAGCTTGATCGCTTCGCCATCAAGAACAAAAACGATGAGGATGTCGCCACTTTGAAGGCGAAACTCGGAATCGAGCCCGATGATTTCGTTATTCTTTCTCTTGGCCGCATCGCCAAAGAGAAAAGCATTGATGTCCTTCTTAGGGGCTATGCCAAATTCCTGCAGTCCCCGCAGAAAAGGAGGACGAAGTTCCTGATCATCGGCTGGGGGCCGGCGGAGAATGAGCTGAAAGAGCTCTCCGGAAGGCTAGGGATTGAAGACAACGTCATCTTCGGTGGGGCCTGCAAGCCTGATGAGACCCAGCGTTATTATCATTTGGGGGATTGCTTCGCTAGCGCCTCCATCACCGAAACCCAAGGTTTGACCTTCATGGAGGCGATGGCGGCCGAATTGCCTGTCTTAGCCCGTTACGATGACAATCTCATTGGGACAATAAAAGAGGGTGAAACGGGATTCTTCTTCAACAACGAGGGGGATTTTGCGGAGAAATTAGCTTTCTTGATCGATCTTCCAAACGAAAAAAGAAGGAAGATCATCGACGAGGCTATCAAAGCCATCGATCCGTATTCCATGGAAAAGTTTTATCAAAACGCAATGGGGGTATACCGCCGTGTCTGGAAAGCAAATTGGTAATGTCATCAAAGAAATCAAAAAGAAACCCTCGATTGTCATCGTGGTTCTTTCAAGTGGCGAAAAGCTTAAGCTCTCTCACTCTTCCTACACGGAGTTCCGCCTTTATGAAGGGAAAGAGCTAAGCGAAGAAGAGCTTGCAAAGCTTTGCTCCTATGAGAAAGAGGACGAGTTTTATGATTATGCCTTACGCCTTCTAGGCAAAGACAACTACACGGTGTCAATGATTTCAAAGAAATTGCTTGGCAAAGGCGCGGATGAGAAGCAAATCGCTTCCATCCTCACTCGTTTAGAGAAAGAAGATCTTTTAAACGACGAACGTTACGCGAAAGTCTTCGTTGAAGACGTCGCCGCCCTCCGCTGCATCGGGAAGAACAAGGTGCTCGCCGAACTTCGGGTCAAAGGTATCGGCAACGATATCCTTTCTAAACTTGAATTCCCGGAGGAGAAGGAATGCGAGAAGGCTTCTACCGCCGCTTCATTCTTGGATAAAAAGTACGCTAAAGCCGCTAACGGGGCGAAGAAAGATAAAGCGATCCGGGCGCTTATTGGCAGAGGCTTTACCTATGAAGTTGCCGCTAAAACCGTGGAAACAATGCTTACCCCAAATGATGAAGAAGAGGAAAAGAGCCGGCTTTTGCGGGATTTTGAGCTTGCTTATGCGCGTTATTCCCGCAAATACGAGAAGAAGAAAACTCTTGAGGCGGTCTTAAAATCCTTGCTGCGCAAAGGCTATGATTATGAAGACGTTTCTTCTTTGATCATGAAGAAAAAACAGGAGGGAGAATTATGATTTCTGATTTCTATTCTGGGCTTCATCTTACTGGGGCTGAGTTTGCGGTATGTGATTGCAAAGGAGGCGTGGGGAACACGGGAAAACGTTATTTAACCGTCTCTTTGCAAGACGCTTCCGGAAACATCGACGGCAAACTCTGGGATGTCGGACCTGATGATGAGGCGATTTTCGCGAAAGGGAATCTTGTGCGCGTAAATGGAGACGTCGTTTCTTATCGCGAGACCCTCCAGCTAAAAATCCACGAGGCAGAAGTCCTTCCTAAGGAGGGCGTGGATTGGTCCAAATTCGTCGCTAACGCGCCTATGGGGAAAGATGTGCTCCTCGCTAAACTGAAGGATTACCTCAATTCGCTAGAAGACCCGGACGTGAAAGCTCTCGTTTGCGAGTCCTTGAAAGGATATAAGGAACAATATCTTAATTGGCCAGCCGCCTCAAAGAACCACCATAATTACGTCTCGGGCCTTCTTTATCACTCCCTTACGATGGCTGACGCTGCTATATCCTTATATAAGATATACCCTTCACTCAACCGCGATGTGCTTTTAGGAGGCGTCATTCTCCATGACCTAGGGAAAGTGATCGAGCTTTCTGGCCCAGAAGCCACTTCCTATACCTTAGAAGGCAAGCTTCTTGGCCATCTTACTATCGGAGCCTCCTTAGTAAGAGAAGCCGCGCTTCGCCTTGGCTATTTCGCGTATAAAGACATGGATGAAGACACTCCAGAAGAAGAAAAAGAGCGCGCTTTCCATAAATACGAGATCGCCGTTGCTTTTGAGCACATCCTTTTATCTCACCACGGCAAAGCCGAATTCGGCTGCGCGGTGACTCCGCTCACCCGCGAAGCCCTCGCGGTTTCGATGATCGATGACTTCGACGCCAAAATGATGATCCTTGATAAGGCTTATGGTGCAATAAAAAAAGGCGATTACACCGCAAAGTTATTCACTTTAGACGATCGCTCTTTCTATTATCCCTTCTATGCCCCAGAGCACAAAGACCCTGGACTTGGGCTAAGCGATACCGAAGAGCTGCTTAAGAAATAAGAGCAAAGAAAAAGGCTTCTAGGAGTGGACCCTAGAAGCCTGCTTTTCTTATTTGATCCCTTCTTTGATGCTTAGGGCCAGGCGAGGCAGATCCATCGCAGAGGTATCCTGGGCTTTCATACTGATTTGGAAGCCTCCCTCTCCCCCGGTGTAACGCGGGATGACGTGAACGTGGAAATGGGGCACGCTTTGCCCCGCGGCCTCTCCGGCGTTAGTAAGGATATTGACTCCCTTCGCGCCCAGCACGCCTACCATGGCTTGGCCTAACCTTTGGGCCACGTCATACACCTTATGGGTGATTTCCGCGGGGGTGCTCAGAAAGTCCTGATAATGCTTTTTCGGCATCACCAGAGTATGTCCTTTCGTGGTTTGCGAGACATCGAGGATCGCCAGCACATCATCGTCTTCATAGACTTTGGTGCTCGGGATCTCCCCATCGATGATTTTGCAGAAGATATCTTTCATGTGCTTTCTCCTTCTTTCCCTAAATTATAGGTTAATTGGCCTCTTTAGCAGCAAAAAAGGCCACGGTTTTGCAGTGGCCTGCATCGATTATCGTTTCTTAGACATCGCTTTCCTCAATCTCATATTCAATGTCTTCGCTCTCATTGTAATCCTCGTCTAGGTTTCGCCCTTGAGGAAGCGATTTGTGGGAACGAGAAAATAACGTATGAACATCGCTCTGGTTATTGCCGGGGGCACCGGATCAAGAATGGGGGCGGACACCCCCAAACAATTTATTGAAGTGAAGGGTAAGCCTATTTTGGCTTATACCTTGGAGGCTTTCCAAAAGCATCCCCTCATCGACGCGATTGAGGCCGTCTGCATAAAAGGGTGGGAGGACGAGGTCTAGTCCTATAAGGATAAATACGGTATCACTAAGCTTTCTTGGATCACTGAAGGGGGAAAGACGGGGAGGCCTATAACGTCTCCGCGGATTATGAGGAGATGACTTTAGGGGAATTCGCCGAGTTCATCGTCTCCTTAGGAGGGGTGAAGGTCGTCTATGATATCGAAGATAACCCAATGCCTCCAGGGCTAACAATGCGTTGTTAGACATTAGCAAAATCAAAGAAATTGGATATAAGCCCCTCTATAGTGTCAAAGAAGGTCTGCGCAGGACTTTTGCGATCATGAAAGATGAGACTTTGATTTGATTACTAAACACAATCTAAGTTAGTTAGCTTTTGATGGCTCACATCAAAAAGGAGAAACAAAAAAGCGGCCCGTTTCGCGGGCCGGTTTTAGGTTTAGTCGAACAGATCAGGGAAGGTCTTTTCGAAGTAGGCGTAGACGGTGTCGTCGTGATAAGCGATGGCGGCTTCTTCAACGTAATGCTGATTGGCAGCCTTCTTATAGGTGTCGGAATCTCCAAGGAGTCCGGCGATTTCCCAGACGATCTGGTTGGCAGTTTGGCTGCCAGAGCGGTAGGCGGCGTGGTCTTTGGCGACGGTGTCGTAGTAGTTGCTGCCGTCTTTGACGAGCTTATTTGCCTTCACCGCCTCATCAATGCGGATGATGTACCAGGTGGTGGAAGAGGAATCGTAGAGGACGTAAGGAGTGGCGTCAGCGCTCGCGTCATCATAGGTCTCCGGCATCAGGTAATATTTGCCATCAGACTGGAGGCGGGTGGTGTAAGTAGCGTCATCGCGCCTTGTGACTTCGTCGTATTTGGGCTCCGTGTCGAGCTCATTGGCGACGTTCATCTTGAATAGACGCGTCTTGAAGTCGCTCGCTAGATCGCTTAGTCCCGAGGAGGTGTACCAGCCTTGGGTGACGTTATTGGTGGTGAGGATGGAATCGGTCTCGATCTTGAGGCCGGTTTCCTTGGTGTAGGCGTTCGAATTGGTGAAGTCCGTGGAGGATTCGCTGTTGTGCCAGCGGTCCTGGGTATTTGATTTGCGGTAGTCGATGATGAGCTTGCCGTATTTGGTTTCCTTATAGAAAGGAACGGAAAGCTTGGTGCCATCGCTATTCATCACCACGTCGTTGTCTTTGGTGAAGCCCGCTTTGTTGTAAATGTATTCGGCCACTTTGTATTCGTCGGCAGCTTGGTCCTCTTCGCTGAAGTAGCCGATATAGAGGCCATCGAGGAAGCGGAGGTCACGGAAGTTCGCGATTTCTGCCGCTTCTAGGCTAACCCCGGCGGCGGTGTTGATCTCGTCGTCGCTCGCTTCGAGGATGTACCTCGCGTAAGCGTGGAAAAGGCGATAGAGCGAGCCAAGGTGGTCGCCGCTGTTCTCGTCTTTGATGGCAACATATTGGACTTTGCGCGCGTAGGAGCGGCCAAGGACACCGTAGTTGTTGGAGATGAGATAACTCTCGACGAGGGCTTTGCGATAAGCACTTTGAAGAATCGACCGTTCGATGTAATCCTGATAGGTGTGGATCCAGTCGCTGGAGAAGTAGTCATCCACGTCCTCGTAGGTGCTATGGCCATTGACGAGGAGACGGATATCCTGGATCTCATCGAGCTTCGTCTCAGTCACGTTGGAGAAGTCATAGAGCTCGGCTTTCTCCGCCTTGTAGAAGAGATATTCAATGAAGTAGTTCCTTTCCTGGTAGCTGCTGTTTTTGACGGTGCTCCAGAAGGATTTCTTGATGGTCGTGACCAAGGTCGACACGAAGTCTTTGACGTTAGCGACGGTGAGCTTTTTGGTTTCATCCTCGCTTGCGCCTTCAACGGTGTAGATCGGGTGATCCTTGGCGAAGGTATAGATCTCGTCATCGCTTTTCGTGTTGACGAGGTTATAGAGGCCATCATCGCCATAGAAGGAGCCGTATTTGGACTGGGCCAAGACAAGAAGGATGTTATTGAGAATCTTCTCGGAATTGGTGTCGCCAGAGGTGACTAGAGCGTCGTAGATACGCTCCATGGTGTTGTTGTAGATGCCCGGGTTGGCTTTGGTCTTGTCAACGAGGATGGGGGCTTCTTTTTCCGCGTCGGTAAGCTCGGCGTCGACGTCGCAAGAAGCAAGGGTCATCGTCGCGCTGGCCGCGAGGACCAACAAGAATTTCTTAAGCTTATTTTTTACCATCATAACCAATGCCTCCCGCATCGTATATGCCAGCGCCTTGCTTCGCATCGGTGCCGCAGTAGGTGATCGCGACCGCTTCGGAAATCAAGCGCTGCTTGCCATCGGCGATGTCGCGGTCCTCGTTTTGACGCTCAAGCGCTTCCGCGTAGGTGTCCCAGGTGTCGTCGAGGGTCTTGATTTCGTCTTCGTAGTTCTTTTCTCTGGTAGCGGAGATGTAATCCTTGACGAGGCTCTCGATCTTTTTGCCGAGGTCGGAATCGGAGAAGACCAGATCTTGGGTTTCCATCAGCTTCTGGAATTCGAAGGTGTCTTCCGAGGAGTTGTAGTTCTTGATGGCGGTGGAGATCTTTTCGGCGTTCTCCTGATATTTGGTGTCGGTTGTGGTGACGCGGTTCACGAAGGTCGACTTCTGCTTTTCAGAATTCGCATATTTGGGGAAGTCCGTGGAGCTAGGAGTTTCGACCGTGAAGTATTCAGAAAGCGAGGTGATATCGCTTGTGGACTTGCCGTTTTCGCTGTTGTAGCCCGCATCCTCTGCGTCTTTGAGGCTATCATAAGCGGTGTAGCGAGGTGTGCCCGCTTCAGCGGTGGAATCATATTTCACATAGGCGTCAAGGGAAGAACGATTGACCACGATGAAGTGGATGCCTTCGTAGGCGTTGCCGGAAGAGTTGCTCGCTTTGACCGCGAGGATGATCTGGCCACGCTCGTTGGTGAGGACGTTCTCGCTGTAGGCTCCGGTCGCATCCTTGATATCGAGGACATCGGAAGTGTCGACGGAGAAGCCGGGGAGAGCTGCGTAATCGCTTGAATAGGTTCCGCGATACCAGCCTTTATTGTCTTCGTAGTTGTCTTTTTCCGAGGCAACGAAGGTTTCCGCTTCGGCTTCGGTCATGTTCTTGCCGGCTTTGAACGAGCCGTCTTCGTAGATCGAGTTGAAGGGGATTTCTTCCGGGACGATGACCGCGATGGAGCGGTTGTTGAAATATTTGTTGAACAGAACGTTGCGGGCGTAGAAGGTGGAGTCGCCGTCGTTTACGCTGTAGCCAAGGTTCGGGTCGGAAGCGACGTTCTCATAGCCAAGAGCAACGGCCGCGCCATAAGGAATGGTGCCGATGCCGAGATTTTCGAAATAGCTGCGCGTCGACTTCGCGTCTGGGCCGAAGGTGTCGTCTTCGCTAGGAAGAACGTAATCGCGGACGGTTCTGCCGTCGTTGTTGCCGGCGATGTCCTGGACGCTATTGGCATAGGAGCCGGTAGCAGTGTGCTTGTTGTTGTACAAGGCGTCATAGGCGTAAACGCCGAGGCGGAATTCGGAAACGTAGCCGGATTCCATGAGCCCGAGGTTGCCGTAGTCGGTGGCGGAGGTGTCATCGGAAGGCAAGGTATAGCAGATCTGGCCAAAGGATTGGCGGTTATCGCTTGCACTCTTCCCATCTTCGCTATTGGTAACACCCGCGAAGGCTTTGACGGCCTGGGAGATTTTCAAGGATTCGTCTTTGGTGATCGTGAATTGGCAGGCCTCACTGTGGCTGGAGGAGGTGAATTTCACGAGGAAGTGAGAAACGTGATAAGGAGTCTTCTCAATGAGGTAGCCGTTGGATCCGCGGCCATAATCCTCGCTGCTTGGGAAATAGGCATTCCCGTTAGCGTCTTTGCCGGTTTTCATGGCCTCGACGGCGGCGGCGTCTTTGAACTGGCGCTCGAAATCCTTCTCTTCCTCTTCGTAGAGCTTGGCTTCGAAGAGTTCCGAGACGTTCTTGACGTTGTTGCTGTTAAGAAGCGTCTCTAGCTCGGTAGCATAGCTCGTGCCGTTACTATCGGCGTTGCTCTGCGCCTGCTTCTTGATTGAGTCGACGCTGTTTTGCGCCGAGGTCTTGAGCTGTTCAAGTACGGTGGCCTTGCCTTCGGCTTGGTAGTACTTGCGGATCAAAACTTCTTTGACCTTGTTAAAGTTGGTGCTCGCTGCGCTGGAACCTTGTTCGTAGTTGTCTAAGAGATCACTGGCTCTGTATTCAACCCGCAGGCCGCTGTTGTCTGTGAACGTGAGCACCACCCCGTCTTTTGCCGTGACTTCATTGCAGGCGGTCAAAGCCATGACCGCGGAGAAGCTAGCGACAAGAGCGAGAGTGAGTTTGCTTTTCTTCATAAAAAACTCGTTCCTCCTTCGTCTGAAACGTAGCGCGATAATCATAAACTTTAAGAGTTCCTCTTACAACAACAAATTTAAACCCGAAAAATTGTCGATGGGACGGGCGGAAAATGAGTTTTGCGGGGTTGAGGTCCGCTTTTTTGACAAAGAATAAATTCTTTGGGAGATTTTTTACCGCTTTTGTTGTCGCTAAGGGTCCACGTGTCTAAAATAGTCTAGCCTCGCTTGGAGGAAACTATGGCAAAACTCATCATCGAAAATCTGCATGTGGCCGTTAAGGAGAAGGAAATCCTTAAGGGCGTGAACCTCGTCTTAGAAGAAGGCGAGACGCTGGCTTTGCTTGGGCCGAATGGACATGGCAAATCCACCTTGCTCGCCGCGATTATGGGCAACCCGAATTACCAGGTTACCCAAGGGTCTATTTTTTTAGATGGCGTCGATGTTTTGAGCTTGCCAGTCAATGAACGTTCAAAAGCCGGTTTGTTCTTGGCGATGCAATATCCTCCGGAGATCCCTGGCGTCAATTCAGCAGACTTCCTTAAGGCCGCGCTGAACGCCAGAAGAGAGAAGCCCATGAAGCTTTTCGAGTTCTACTCCAAGATGCAGGGGGCCTATAAAGAGATGGGCATCCCTTTCGAGATGAGCACGCGCAACCTGAATGAGGGTTTCTCCGGCGGCGAGAAGAAAAGAAACGAAATCCTGCAAATGAAGCTCCTCGACCCCAAATTTGCCTTGCTCGATGAAATCGATTCCGGCTTGGACGTCGATGCGATGCAGATCGTCGCCTCGGCGATCAGGGAGGAACAGGCGAAAGGACGCGGCTTCTTAGTCGTCTCCCATTATGCGAGACTTTATGACATGATCCACCCGACTAAGGTGGCCATCATGATCAATGGCCGCATTGCTTTAACTGGCGAGCCTGAGCTCATCCAAAAAATCGATTCGAAAGGCTATGAGTGGATCAAAACCGAATTGGGAATCGAAATCGAAAAAGAGAGCCCGGAGATGAGCAAGCAATCCATCGGCGTCTGCGCCACCCACGCTGCAGCGAAGGAAGAAAGCAAATGACTCTAACCTTCGTCGACGAACAAATAAAGAACGCGGATTACGAAGTCAAAGAAGGCGAGACGCTCAATTTGAATTTCGCCTCTTTTGCGTCTTTTTCCTCTTTTGAACTCAAGGCAAAAATCCACGCAAACGCAACGATTAACGTGGCTTTTGCGGACTTATCGAGCGGAAAGGGAACGATCAAAGCGAATATCGAATTGCTGGGGGAAGGTGCGAATTGCTCCTGGCATTTGGCCTCCATCTGCGGGGAGACTTCGGAAAAGAGTATCGACGTGAGCCTGTCCCATAAAGCCGCTCACACTTCTGGTATCGTTTCCAATTATGGCATCGTCCAAGGCGCATCAAAATTGAATTTCCTGGGCGTGTCTGAAATTCAAAAAGGCGCTTTCTCTTCTTCCACCAGGCAAGAAGCCAAAATCATCGTCTTCGACGAGGAGTGCCAGGGCAAGGCGATGCCGATTCTGAAGATCGATGAGAACGATGTCGTCGCTTCTCACGCCGCGGTGGTCGGCAAACTCAATGAACAGCATCTCTTCTATTTGCTCTCTCGCGGCATATCCTTGCCCGCGGCCAGAAAACTTCTCACCCTTGGCTATTTGAAGCCCATCGAACAATATTTCGAAGAAGAAAGTTTGCGACAAAGAATCGATGAAACCATCGAAGGGGGTATCTGATGTTCGACCCCAAAGCGATCCGCAAGGATTTTCCCATGTTCAGCGAGCATGCTTTGATGCAGGGCCATCCTTTGGTCTGGCTTGATAATGCTTCCACGACCTTCAAACCCGAAAGCGTGATCAAGGAAATTGAGAACTATTATCGAAATGAAACCAGCAACTCCCATCGCGGGGATTATGACCTTTGCTACCAAATGGACCAAAAGGTTTTGCAGGTCCGTAAAAAGGTCGCCGAATTCATAAACTGCGAGCCCCGTGAAGTGGTTTTCACTTCCGGAGCGACTGCTTCTCTTAATACGGTTGCCTACGGCTATGGCCTTAAATTCCTCAAGGAAGGCGATGAGATTTTAATCACCGAAGCCGAGCATGCCTCCAATGTTTTGCCTTGGTTCCAAATTGCCAAATACACCGGGTGCAAAGTTTGTTTCATTCCTCTTTCAAAAGAAGGAAGAATCACCCCTGAAAACCTTGAAAAAGCACTCACCCCCCGCACGAAATTGGTTTCTTTCGCCGCGGTTGGCAATGTTTTAGGTTATATCGAGCCCGTGAAGGAGCTTGCCAAAATCGCCCATGAGCATGGGGCGCTTGTTTGCTTAGACGGCGCGCAGTCCGTGCCTCATATGAAAACGGACGTCAAAGACCTCGACGTCGATTTCTTAGCTTTCTCCGGTCATAAGATGCTTGGGCCTACTGGCATCGGTGTGCTTTATGGGAAATATGATGTTTTGTCGCAAATGGATCCCTTCGTTTCCGGGGGCGGCAACAACGATAAATTCCATATGGATTGTTCTGTCACCTTCTTGCCTCCGCCGGAGCGCTTCGAGGCCGGAACGCTGAATCTAGCTGGGATATTGGGGCTTAAATCCGCTATCGAATACCTTGAAAAACTGGGTTTTGATGCCATTGAAGAGCATGAGAGAAAACTTAGAAATTACGCCATTTCCAAATTAAAAGAGGCGGGAAATGCGGAGATTTTGAATGAAGATGCCGAAACTGGGATCATCACGTTCAACATCAAAGGGGTGTTCGCCCAGGATGCGGCCACTTACCTCAATAGCCAAGGCATCGCCTGCCGCAGCGGACAGCATTGCGCAAAGCTATTGAACCAGACTTATCTGAAGACTCCAGCCACCGTGCGGGCGAGCTTCTACATCTACAACACCGAAGACGATATCGACGCTTTGGCGAAAGCCGTGAAAAATGGAGGGAATTATCTCGATGCCTACTTCTTTTGAATTGACTCCTGAGATGATGAGGGAAATCATCATGGATCATTATTCCTCTCCAGCTCACAAAGCCTCTCCTGAGGACGTCTCTTCTTATCTCACCACCCATTCTTCTTCCGTGAACTGCATCGATGACATCGATGTCTATCTGAAGGAAAGCGATGGCGTGATCGTTGACGCTTTATGGAATGGGGTCGCCTGCGCGATCTCTACCGCCTCTACCGACATTCTTTGCGATTTGCTGATTGGCAAGAAGAAGGAAGAGGGCCTTTATATCATCGAGCAATACAAGAACATGATCATGGATAAGCCCTATGACAAGGACGTTTTGGAAGAGGCGCTCGCTTTCATGAACACGGGCAAGCAAGCCGCGCGCATCCATTGCGCCACCATCGGCTGGGACGCTTTCGAGAAGATCATCCATGAGGAAGGGAGTTGCTGCCATGGCAAATGAGAAAATCGCCCCTTCCGTATTAAACGAAGAATACAAATACGGCTTCAAAGACGAAGACGTCTCTATTTTCACGACGGGCAAAGGACTTAACGAGGGTGTCGTTAGGGCGATCTCAAAAGCCAAGGATGAGCCGGAATGGATGCTTGAGTTCCGTCTTAAAGCTTTCCGCGCTTTCGAGAAGATGCCCATGCCTTCCTATGGGCCTTCCTTGGATTTCATGGATTTCGATTCCTACACCTATTTCACCCGCGTCGCCAAAAACGAGGAAAACAACTGGGACGAGGTTCCTGAGACCGTGAAGAAAACCTTCCAAAAACTCGGGATTCCCGAGGCTGAGCAGAAGTTCCTTTCCGGCGTCTCTACCCAGTATGAGTCGGAGGTCGTTTACCATAACATGCTTGAGGAGGTCCGTGAGAAAGGTGTGATTTTCCTCTCTTCGGATATGGGCTTAAAGCTCTTCCCGGAGATTTTTAAAAAATACTTCGGCACGGTCATCCCCATCGCCGATAGCAAATTCAGCGCCTTAAACGGGGCATGCTGGAGCGGTGGTACGTTCATTTATGTGCCAAAAGGCGTGCATTTGGACAAGCCTTTGCAATCCTATTTCCGCATCAACAACCAAAAAACCGGCCAATTCGAAAGGACCTTGATCATCGCCGACGAAGGAAGCGACATCCATTACGTGGAAGGCTGCACCGCGCCGGTATACAACAAAGAATCCCTGCATGTCGGCGTGGTGGAAATCGTCGTCTGCAAAGGAGCCCATGTCCGTTATACGACCATCCAAAACTGGTCGAACAACATTTTGAATCTGGTTACCCAAAGAGCGAACGTCTTCGAAAATGGCTTCATGGAATGGGTGGATGGCAACATCGGCTCGATGATGACCATGAAATACCCCGCCTGCATCTTGAAAGGCGATAACTCTAGAGGCGCGACTATTACGATCGCTGTAGGAGGGAAAGGACAGTTCCAAGACTCGGGGGCGAGAATGATCCACGAAGGGAAAAATACCTCTTCCACGATTGTTTCCAAATCCGTTTGCCACGATGGGGGAACTGCCAATTTCCGCGGCACCGTGCGCATGCTTCCCTTGGCTTTGGGGGCGAAGTCCCATATCGAATGCGACACCTTGATTCTTGATAAGAAATCCAAGTCCGATACCTATCCGAAGAATGAGATCCGCAACGCGGACTCTTTCATCGAGCACGAAGCGACGGTCTCTAAAATCTCGGAGGAGCAGCTTTTCTATCTGATGTCTAGAGGCCTAACCGAGGCCCAGGCCACCCAAATGATCGTCATGGGCTTCATTGAGCCTTTCGCCAAGGAGCTGCCGATGGAATACGCGGTCGAGCTCAACCAGCTGATCAAGATGGACATGTCGGATTCGATTGGCTAATTATGGAAGGGCGCGAGTTCGATCTCATCGTCGTTGGAGGCGGGCATGCTGGGGTAGAAGCCTCTGCCGCCATAAGCAAGCTAGGCTTGTCCGTTTTGCTATTGACCCTAAACAAGAAGATGATCGCCAATATGCCTTGCAACCCTCATATTGGGGGTTCGGCCAAAGGCGTAGTGGTACGCGAAATCGACGCGCTTGGTGGAATCATGGGCAAGGCGGCGGACCATCATCCCCTGCAAACAAAGATGCTCAACACCTCTAAAGGGCCTTCCGTGCAATGCCTAAGGACGCAGCAAGACAAACGCGGCTATCCTGAATATGTGCAATCGCTTTTAGAAAAGATGGAGAATTTGACCATCGAAGAGGGTGAGGTCGTCGACCTTCTTTTGAAAGGAAATCGCATACATGGGGTCGTTCTTTCTAATGGGGAGAACATTTTTTCTAAAGGAGTCATCCTCACCACGGGGACCTATATGGAAAGCCGCATCATCTCTGGAAAAGACGTTCATCCTGGCGGCCCTGACGGGGAGAAATCTTCTCATGGCCTCTCCGCTTCCTTAGAAAGGCTAGGCATCGTCCTCAAGCGCTTTAAAACGGGCACGCCCCCTCGGCTTGACCGGAAAACCATCGATTTCAGCAAAGGCGAGATACAGCTTGGGAGCGATTTGCATTTTGGCTTCTCCTATGAGACGAAGGAATTCATTCCTTTGGAAAAGCAGCTCCCTTGCTACTTGATTTATACCAACGCCAAAACCCATCAAATCATAAAAGATCATTTCCCTGACAGCGCCGTTTTAAATGGGACCATCCAGGGGATTGGGCCTAGGTATTGCCCCTCCATCGAATCCAAAATCGTCCGCTTTGCGGACAAGGAACGTCATCAGCTTTTCCTAGAGCCGGAATTCGAAGAGGGTGATTCCATTTACCTTCAGGGTTTCTCCACGGGCATGCCCGCTGAGGTGCAGAAAGAGATGGTGCATTCTTTGCCTGGTTTAGAGAATGCCCACCTTTTGAAATACGCTTATCAAATCGAATACGATGCGGTGGCGACCCCTCAATTCGATGCGACGTTGAAGATCAAAAAATACGACGGTTTGTATATTGCAGGCCAGATTTGCGGGACTTCCGGTTATGAAGAGGCCGCCGGACTAGGGTTAATCGCCGGCATTAACGCCTCTAGGTATGTCCGGGGACAAACGCCTTTCGTTTTGAAAAGAAACGAGGCCTATATTGGGGTGATGATCGACGATTTGGTCACCAAAGGGACGGATGAGCCCTACCGTTTGCTTTCTTCTAGAGCCGAATATCGTCTGTTGCTCCGTCATGATAACGCCGACTCCCGTTTGACCCCATATGGGCATGAGCTTGGCTTGATAAGCGAAGAACGGTATCAATCTTTCTTAGAAAAATATAAACGAATCGATGAGGCAATCGCTTGCCTTGGGCAAAATAACATCACCGACAAAGCGGGGCTGAACGATTATCTCAAACAGATGGGCGATGAAGAGACTAACGAAGGCCATAAGGGATTAGAAATCCTCAAACGCCCCCGCTATTCATATAGACGTATCGCCTCTTTGATGGACTCAATGGGGGAGTTTGACTTCGATGATGAAAGCGTCTTGGCTTTGGAAACGAAGGTCCGTTATTCTGGATACATCAAAAAGGAAGAGAAAGAAGTGGAGGACTTCATGAAAGTGGAGGCCATGCCTATCCCTCTTGATTTTGATTTCCTTCATTGTGAAGGGCTGCGCCTAGAGGCTAGGCAGAAGCTAGACGCGGTGCGTCCTGCTAACATCGGTCAGGCTTCGCGCATCCCTGGGGTCAATCCCGCCGATCTTAGTTTGCTGCTACTAGTTTTGAAGAAGGAGAAAAGGCTATGACTTATGAAGAGATGATAAAGGCCTTCGAAGGGAGCAACGTTGTTTTGGATGAGGGTCAAATCAAGGCTTTTCATATTTACGCGGAACTGCTCAAAGAATGGAATGAGAAGATCAATCTAACGGCCATCACTGAGGAGCCGCTTGTCATTGAAAAACATTTCTACGATTCCCTTCTCATTGCAAAAAATGTGACTTTTGCGGGGAAATCGGTCGCTGACATTGGTTCTGGAGCCGGTTTTCCTGGGATGGCGCTTGCCATCGCTTTCCCTTCTTGCCGGGTGAGTTTGATCGATTCCACGAAGAAAAAATTCCTCTTTTTGGAAGAGGTGAAAAAGACCTTAAAACTAAAAAACGTGAACTTCCATATTGGCCGAGTCGAAGAGATGAGGTCGGAACGGAACCATTTCGACATCGTGACCGCGCGGGGCTTTGCGGCAATGAATATCTTCTTGGAGGTCGGCGCCCCTTTGGCTAAGGTGGGTGGGACCTTGATCGCGATGAAATCATTGAAAGGCGAAGAGGAACTCGTCAAATCCAAATTCGCGATTCGCCGGCTTGGCCTAGAAAAGACCTTGATCCAAAAGGACTCTCTGCCCGATGGCGAGATCAGGCTGAACTATTACTTTGAGAAAAAGGAAAACACCCCATCGAGTTATCCGCGTCCCTGGGGCGAGATTTTAAAGAAGCCCCTTTAACTCGATTTTGCATGAGGGCAATTGAAAAAGACCCTGCCCGCCTCTATCATTTTTGACATGTCAAAAGTCATCGCGATCGCAAATCAAAAAGGGGGCGTTGGGAAAACGACGACCGCCATTAATTTGTCATCCGCCTTGTCTCATTTAGGCAAGAAAGTTCTGCTTATTGATCTTGACCCCCAAGGGAATTCCGGCAGAGGGGTTGGGGTTGACATCACAACCGTCAAGAAAACCATCTATGAGGTTTTAAATGGGGATTTGAGGATTCAAGACTGCGTAGTGAAAACTTCCTTTGATGATCTCTCTCTTGTCCCTGGGAATCTGCGCCTTGCTGGGCTTGAGGCTTCGCTTTATACAAACCTCGTCAAAGAACCTTTCGCTTTACTTAAAAACGCGCTTGTCTCCGTTCGACAAGATTACGATTACGTTATTTTGGATTGCCCGCCTTCGCTTGGACTACTATCGATCAATGCGATGGTCGCTTCCGATTCGGTGCTCATCCCAATCCAATGCGAATATTTTGCAATGGAAGGTGTAGCCTCGGTCTTGAGTTCCATCTCCAATGTGCAGAACGGCTTGAATAAGAACCTGAAAATCGAAGGCTTTTTGCTCACAATGTATGATGCGAAAACGGTCTTGGGCACCGAAATCGCCGCAGAAGTTCGTCGTTTGTTCCGCGAATCAACCTTTTTGACATCCATTCCCCGCAACCAATCCATTCAGGAATCACAAGCCCGGCAGCTCCCCGTGACCGCCTTCCGCCCGACTTCCTCGGGCTCAGTTGCTTATTTTGCTTTGGCTAGGGAGATCATCGATCATGAAGGGCGATGAGCAAAGGCGTCTTTCTTCAAATCTAAGCGAGCTCATTGAGAAATTCTCTCAAAATGATGTCATCGCCGAGATGGAGAAGGAGTACCAAAACGCTCCGGCAAAGCTTGTCCCGGTCGCCTCAATCGACGACAACCATTTCATTGCAAAAGTCAAAATCGCGAAACCCATCATCGATTATTTCGCCTCGACGCTAAGGGAAAAAGGGATTTTTAATCCGCTTGTTGTGAGGCCTAATGGAGAAAGATTTGAAGTTGTGCTTGGCCGCAAAAGGTTTTTGGGGGCTAAGAAGGCAGGCTTGGTTTCTTTGCCCTGCGTCATTAAGGAAATGGGCGAAGAGGAAGAACTTTTGACTCTTCTAGCGGATAACCGCGACCAAAGGGAAAACAACGTTCTTGAAATGGCGCTCATCTGCGCGGCTTTGCAAAAACGTTTTGGCTACACCCAGCAGACCCTTGCCTCGCTTTCCCATCAATCCCGCTGCCAAATCACCAACACGATGCGCCTGCTCCGCCTAAGCCCAGAGCTTCAAGAAGAAGTGAGTTTAGGGAAATTAAGCTATGGTCACGCCAAAGCGATCGTCTCTCTTGAGCAAGAAGAGATGAAGGAGACCGCCAAAAAAATCCATGAATTGAACCTTTCCGTCCGCGAGACGGAACGTTACGTCGCCTGCAAAAAGAATGGGCCGGAATACAAACCCTTACTTGAAGACTACGATATCCCCAACCTAAAATCGCTTGAAAGCACAAGCGATTCCCTTAGGCTTAAATTTGCTTCGGAGGAGGCAAAAAACGAGTTTTTGCGGACTTTTTGCAAAAATAAAAACCGACAAGATTAACCTGTCGGTTTTTAAGTTTTGCCTTATTCTTCGCTGATAGCTTGAACGGGGCAGTTGGCGATGGCATCGTCAACTTCAGTCTCGTCGCCATCGGCAATGACGGCAGCTTTGCCATCGTCATTGAACTCGAAGATCGAGCTGTGGCAGCCGACGCAGAGACCGCAGCCAATGCAGGTGTCCTGGTCAACTTTCGCTTTCTTGTTAGCCATTTTGATTTTCCTCCAAAAATCTTTGCAATTATAAAATCCGACTTCAAGAAAGGCAACTAGCGGAAAAAAGGCTCCCTCCCGGGTTCAAAAAAGCGTTCTATTCTTTTAGAATAACCGGGATGGAAACGCGCATGGAGAAATATCGGAAGTACCGAGAAGAGATCCGCCACATGGCCGATGAATCTTTTCCTCAGGCCAAGGCTGCGCTTAGCAACCCCTCACCCGAGATTGGTCTAGAAAATGAGGCTCCTATCGGCAAAAACAGCCCTTACTATCTTTATGCCAAACGCTTGAGAAAAAGAACTTTAATCCTGCTTGGCTTGTTTGCCTTATTGCTTGTCGGATTCATTGTCTGGTTTTTCTTGCTCCAAGGAAGGAAGGCTTAATTTATGTTCAACTCCATTGCTATCGACGGACCTGCTGCCGCCGGGAAAAGCACCGTTGCGAAGATCGTCGCCAAACGTCTTGGCTACGTCTATATCGATACCGGCGCGATGTACCGCGCTTTTACCTACGCCGTAATCAAAGCAGGGCTAGATCCGCAAAACGAGGAAGCCTCTTGCTCCTTAGTGGGCAAGGTCAAAATCGAGCTGACTGAAGATGGGCGGGTCATCTGCAATGAGGAAGATGTCTCTAAACCCATCCGGGAGAACGCGGTTTCTAGCAACGTTTCTTACATCGCTTCCTACAAAGCGATCCGGCTTGAGCTCATTAAGCTGCAAAGAGAACTCGCGTCGCATCAAAATGTCGTGATGGATGGGCGGGATATTGGAAGCTATGTCTTGCCAAATGCCCAAGTCAAAATCTTCCAGATCGCCTCGGTGCAGACGCGCGCAAAGCGGCGCTACGACGAGAATCTTTCCAAAGGGATCAACACCACTTTGGAAGAAGTGGAAGCCAATGTCAGAGAGAGGGATTACATTGATTCGCATCGCGATTTCGATCCCCTTATGAAAGACAAAGACGCGGTGGAACTCGATACTTCCACGATGTCGATCGATGAAGTCGTCGATGCGATTCTAAGCATCGTGAAAGAGAAACTGGGAGCATAACGATGAGCCTTCCTTTGATTGCCTTAGTCGGGGCGCCGAACGTCGGCAAATCGACCATCTTTAACCGTATTGTCGGCTCGCGTCTTTCTATCGTAGAGGACACTCCCGGAGTCACCCGCGACCGGCTTTATGGCACGGGCGAATGGCTGACTAGGAAATTTCGCATCGTGGATACGGGAGGGGTTGAAATCGCCAACCGCCCTTTCCAGGTGCAGATCAGGGCGCAGGCTGAGATTGCCATCGAAGAAGCAGACGTCATCGTTTTTGTCGTGGACGGCAAACTTGGGGTGACGGGGGATGACCGTGTGGTCGCCAAAATGCTTTATAAGTCTGGCAAGCCCGTTATTTTGGCCGTCAACAAAGTGGATAACGCCGACCGGCTTAGCGATGCGCAGGAGTTCTATTCCCTGGGCCTAGGGGATCCTATCCCGGTTTCTGGGGTCCATGGCATCGGGATTGGCGATGTTCTTGATCAGATCGTGGCCCTAATCCCTGAAAAAGAAGATGTTGATTATGGCTCCGCCATCACTTTCAGCTTGATCGGCAGGCCGAACGTCGGCAAATCCTCCATCACGAATGCCTTGCTTGGGCAAGACCGCGTCATTGTAAGCGATATTGCCGGGACGACGAGGGATTCCATCGACACGCCTTTTTCAAGCGAAGGGAAGAATTACGTCGCCATTGATACGGCCGGGCTCAACAAACGCGGCCGCATTTACGAGGCGATTGATAAATATGCGGCAATCCGCTCCTTGGCCGCGATTGATCGGAGCCAGATTGCGGTGGTTGTCATTGACGCCTCCACGGGGATCATTGATCAAGATAGGCACGTCTCTGGCTATGCCTTGGAGGCAAAGAAGGGCATCGTCCTCGTCGTCAACAAATGGGACCTCGCCCCGAAAGGCTTGGAGCAAGGGGTTTTTGAACAGGAAATCAAATCGCGGTTCAAATTCTTGGATTTCGCGGAGATTATTTTCGTTTCGGCGAAGACCGGAAAAGGGATTGAGAAGATCCTCCCTGCGATTGAAAAAGCCTATGAGGGAAGCAATCGCCGCGTTTCTACCTCCGTTCTGAATGAGATCATCCAAGACGCCCAGATGATGAACCCGACCCCGGAATTCAACCACGGGAGACTCAAAATCCTTTTTTCCAATCAGGTAAGCGTGAATCCTCCGACTTTCGTGATGTTCTGCAATAACCCTAGTTTCGCCCATTTCTCCTACACGAGATATTTGGAAAATCGTCTGCGGGATTCCTTTGATTTCTCAGGCACGCCGATTTCAATTCTCTACCGCATGAGAAAATGAAAGGGCTTACACTTTAGTTTCCTTTAACATTATATGTTAATTATTTCTTGTTTCTTTATACATTGTATAAAAAACAAAGAAAAAGTTCGTTGAAAAATTTGCAATAAATTGACGTTACGTGTCAATGAAAAATAAAAAAAGTTTTGCAAAACTTTCGATGACGTGTTAACTTATGGTCAAGATTTAGCAAGGAGGAGAAAACACCTAATGAACAAAGCTGATCTCGTAAAAGCCGTTGCCGACAAAGCCGAAGTCTCTGTCCGCGATGCCGAAGCCGTCGTTGAAGGCGCCATCGACATCATTGTTGCCAAGCTCACCGCTGGCGAAATCGTGAAGCTCTCCGGCTTCGGAAACTTCGAAAAGAAGACCCGTGCTGCCCGCACCGGCACCAACCCGACCGACGGCACCAAGATCGAAATCCCTGCCCGCGAGACCATCGTCTTCAAACCCTCGAAGACCCTCAAAGAAAAGCTTCAGTAATTCGTTATTGAATCTCTTGCGCCCCTTCGGGGGCGCTTTTCTTTTGGTAGAAATCCCAAAACCGCCGTACGAGTCCTTTTTGGTGATATCATCTTCCAAATGGATTTGCCTTTGTTTGAAAAATATGCGCGCCTATATAAAGAAAACGGGTTTTCGCTTTATATGGTCGGCGGCACGAGCCGTGATATTTTGCTTGGGAAAATCCCTTTTGACTGGGATTTCGCTAGCGACGCCACGCCGGAAGAGGAGAGATCTTTTCTCCCTGAGGCGGACTATACCTTCACGAAATTCGGCTCCATCAAAGTGATAGATCAGGGAAAGGAAATCGATATCACAACATTCCGAGAAGAAGGGGACTACCTTGATTTTCGCCATCCCTCTTCCATCAAATTCGTCACTTCCGCGGAAAAAGACAGCAAGCGTAGGGATTTTACGATCAATGCTCTTTATATAGATGGTGAAGGGAATCTTTTGGATTTCCATCACGGTTTGGAGGATTTGCGAAATAAGGTGATTCGCTTCATCGGGGACCCTAAGGTCAGAGTGAAGGAAGACCCTCTTCGCATCCTGCGCGCCGAACGCTTCGCTAGGCGCCTAGACTTTGTCATTGAGGAAGAAAGTCAAAGGGCAATGAATGAAAATCGCTTCCTTCTAGAAAAACTGAATCCAGAGAAAGTGAAGAGCGAGGCGAAAAAGGGTTAAAATAGAACCATTATGTATCCCACGAACGTTTCCATGGATGCGGTTGACTTCCGCTACCTGCTGTTAGAGAACTACAAACGCCTCGGCATCCCCGAGGAAAAAGTCATCACCTTATTGATGGTGGACCATCTTCTGCGCGCTGGAAATTATTTAATCACCGGCGATCTGCTCTCCCTGAAGATGGCCTATAAGGCCTCCAAATGCGATGAGCTTTTGGCTTCGCTGATGAAAGACGGCTATCTTTCCTATGAAACGATCGATGGCAAGATGAGAACGAGCTTAGGACCTCTTAAGAAGAAGCTCTATGCCCAATTCCAGTCGGATATCTCGCGCGCCAAGGCAAGTTTGAACTCCGCGGAGAAAAGCGAGAAGCTTTCCCGGCTTTACGCTTATTTCGAAAAGAGGCTAAACCGCACGTTGTCCCCATTAGAAAACGACATGATTGACACTTGGCTTGACGACGCCTATAGCGAAGAGGCCATTGAAGACGCGTTGGAAATGGCCATAGGAAAAGGAAAGAAGACCATCAAATCCGTGGACAAAGAGCTTCGCACCCGCCGGGGGAGCGACGATATCGCCAAAGAAGGCTACACGGGGGTCTCCGATTATTGGGACAAAGACATTGAACGCACGATTGAGCTGGCAAAGCAAAAATGGAAAGAAGATGAAGAAAAATAAAATCGACTTTCTTGCCTCTTCTTTCATCGCTCATTATCCTGACGCGAAATGTTCGCTTGCTTTTCATTCGCCCTATGAATGCTTACTCGCGGTTATGCTTTCTGCGCAATGCACCGATGAGAAGGTGAATAAGGTAACCCCAAATTTATTCGCAAAATACCCAAATCTCTTTGCTTTGTCGAAAGCGGACCTAAGCGAGATCGAAACGTGCATTCATTCCCTTGGGCTTTATAAAAATAAAGCGAAAAACCTGCAAAACCTTGCTATCTTCCTCGTGAATCACCATAACGGCGAAATTCCTCATGATTATGAAACCTTGCTTTCTTTGCCTGGAGTTGGGAATAAAACGGCTAGAGTCGTTCTGATGGAAGCCTTTGGGGAGCCTTCTTTTCCGGTGGATACCCACGTCTCTAGAATCTCCAAACGTCTTGGCTTAGCAAAAGAAGATGATGAGCCTATTGAGATCGAGAAGAAGCTTGAGTCCTATTTCACCAAAAGCAAGCAAGCAAAGCTCCATCATTGTTTCATCGATTTCGGGCGCGATATTTGCCACGCTAGAAACCCTGAATGCGCGCGCTGCTTTGTTCAAAGCGAATGTCTTTATTTTTCAAAGAAAAGTTCTTTTAAAACGGGCAGATAGTCATATCGCGGGGAAAAAGCTTCGGGGATGAGCCTTCCTTTTTCTTCGATAAACTCTAAGGTCATCGAGGCGCGTGGCCTTTCCTCGTAGAAAGAGATGACTGTGGAAGCAGGGACCATAAAAGTCTTTCCTAGCAGCTCAAAGTGAATTAAAAAGAAAGCGATTCCTTTATGTTCCAAAACCTTTTTCAGATGTTCGATCTGCTGAGGGGGGATATTGGCAAGAGGAAAGGAGGTTTTGCTGCGCGTGCTTTTGGCTTCAAAGTCGATGTAACGTCCTTGATACACCCCATTGTAGTCAGTGGTGGACTGCGTTTCGAAATAAGCCTGAGTGATGACCGCCCCATGAGAGTAGTCGACTTTCACTACGTTGATCGGCGTTGGTCTTTTGGTGATCAAGCAAAGGCCTTTCTCTTTGTAATAGGCGTTGGTTTCGTTGATATCCGCTTCAAAACCCATGCCTCGATTGCCTGCTAAAACCTGACTTTTTTTGATATTTGATTTGGGTTTTGCGGGGTTTTTGACGCCAAAAGGCTTCACGCCAGGAGGATAGTTCATGAAAGTTCCTCCCTTATCCATTCCCGGAAGTCCTGCGCGGAGACGTCTTTACCGCTTGCTAAAGCTGAAGCGGCGCGCTTTAAAGAAGGGCTTGCGACCCCGCCTTTAGAAAGGATCATGAGGTAGCGTTCTTCAATCAAGCTCTTCTGCTCCAAGAAGGCGGAATATAACGAAATGAGGTTTCGCGCATCGCTTAAGGCATTGTGGCTCTTTCCGCTCATCGGGGCGTTGAGCATTTCACAAGCGTGCGTCAAAGAAAGGACGTTTCCTTTGTCGTCTTTGACGAAAGAGGAAAGGAAGTCCGCGAAGTCGAAATAGTGATGCGACATGAAGCGGACGTCTTCCACAAAAGCGTCCGGGTTGTGCTCAACGGAATTTTTAAGCATCACGATGTCTTGACTCCCATAGGCGACGAAAAGGCTTCGATACCAATCGCCTCCGACGTATTTCCTAAAGCCTTGTTGGGCTAAGCGAAATGACACGCCTTCTTCCTCTAACAGCTCATCGGTTATCCCGGTCATCTCGGTGACGACTGGGCCGACTTTGTTTTTGGGCTTAACGAAGGTTCTGAAAGGGCGAAAAATCTTTTTTACGGTTAAATCATCTTTCAAATAGACCTTCCAAGCGCCGATTTCGATGGCCTCGTGGCTTATTTGGGTTCCTTCAAGATCGATGAAGACGAGGGATTTGGAGTCTCTAAGTTTTTTCGCTAAGGCTTTCACGAAGAAAATTATAGCTTCGAAGGTTATTGGTTTTGTAGGTTCATTTTTAGCGTGCTTTCATTGATAGGGCGGAAGCATTTGAATATAATTCAAAAGGACGAAAACCATGGAAGAAAAAACGATTAGCCTAAACGCGGAAACGATTCTCAAGAAGAAATTCACGCCCAATGTAAAGGGATACGATCCTAACGAGGTCGATGAATTTCTCGACCGAGTCATGGAGGATTATCGCGGCTTTGAAAGCTATTACAAAGAAAGCAAGGCCTACATCGTCGATCTTGAAAATCAGCTGCGGAAAGTCAAAGAAACCAACAATCAGCTGACCTTAGAGAACGCTAAGATGAGCTCAAGATTAGCAGGGGTGAAGGACTCTTCGGACGTCAACGCCAGCAATCTTGAATACATCAATCGCATAAATCGCCTCGAAACGGCATTATGGAAGGCAGGTCTTAACCCGAATAACTATAAATAAAATTACATCCGGTCTGGACGACTGCTGCCGCTAGGTAGAGGAAAGTCCATGCTCGCACCGCCTGCGACGGCGGTAGTGATTGCGCTGGGGGAAAAAATAACCCCAGGCACGCGGGAGCGCGTGACGGCGGAGGAATTTCTCTTGCAGAAAGGATTCCCTAAGGTGCCACAGAGACGAGCTTGATGGCGACATCAAGATGAAACGAGGCAAACCCCACAAGCGAGAAACCCAAATTTGGTAGGGGAAGCGCCCAATCTGAATTGAAGGAAAGGGAGCCGGCGCAAGCCGAGATAAATTGCCGTCCTAGACAAAACATGGCTTACAGGACCGGATACTCACTAATCAAGCTTATGAAAATCAATCTACCAACAAAAATCACTATCTTGCGAATTCTCCTTGTCGTCGCTTTGCTTGTTTTCCTCTTCGTGTGGGCGCTTGGCGGCAAATTCTTTGGCTGGGTCAGCCCTTATCTTGGAGATGTTCCCGTCGTGGGATTAGTCGCCGCGATTGTTTTCGTTCTCGCTTCTGCAACCGACGCTCTTGATGGCTATCTTGCGCGCAGCAGGAACGAAGTTACGGATTTAGGGAAATTCTTGGATCCGATCGCGGATAAGATGCTGGTAAATTCCTGTTTGATTTTCTTCGCCGTTTCCTGGGAATTCTCGTCAAATGCCCTGCAGATCCCTGCTTTTTGCGTCATTCTTATGGTTTTGCGCGATTTGGTCGTCGATACGATGCGCTTTGTCGCGGCGAGTAAGGGCAAGGTCGTCGCCGCTAATATCTTTGGCAAGCTGAAAACCGTTTTTCAAATGATCGCCATCCCCCTTGTTATGCTCAATGGCTGGCCGTTCTCTTATTTCGATCTCTCTTGGAATCCGCTTTGCCGCATCTCTACTATCCTTATATATATAGCTACCGCGATGTCTCTTCTTTCAGGCGTTATCTATGTTGTCATGAACCGTCATGTTCTTAAGGAGGAAACCCATGATTAGTGCACGAGACCTTTTGCAAAGGATGGCTCAACGCAATTTGAAACTTGGCTGCGTTGAATCGTTAACCGGCGGGGAATTTGGCTCAAAGCTGTGCGAAGTCCCCGGCGCAAGCATTGTCTTCAAAGGCGGGATCATTGCTTATGATCCTCAAATCAAGACATCTTTAGTGAACGTGAAAGCCTCTGACATCGAAAAATACGGCGTTGTTTCTCCGCAAGTCGCCATTCAGATGGCTGAAGGCGGAAGAAAGGCCCTTGGCGTAGATATCTGCGTTTCCTGCACCGGCAACGCCGGACCTGATGTGCAAAAGGGCGATCAACCGGTTGGCACCGTCTACCTCGGTTTGGCTTATCAAGGGAACGTTTGGCATTTGCCTTTGAACTTGAAAGGAAGCCGAAACGAAATCCGCGAAGCCGCGGTTGAGGCGATGATCGCCTTTGCCGCCAGTTTATTTCCTGAAAATTCGAAATAAATTGGGTAAAACCAAAAAACCTCTTTATTTATAGGGTGGAGGCACACTTAAATGATAAAAGCTAACCAAAACAATAACTCTGACAAAGACCAGGCTTTAGCTGACGCTTTGCGCTCAATCGAGAAAGCTTATGGCAAAGGCTCCGTCATGCGCCTTGGCGATCACGCCAAAGTCGACGTAGACGTTATCCCGACTGGGTCCGTCCTTCTTGACCAAGCTCTTGGGGTAGGCGGCTATCCCAAGGGAAGGATCATTGAGATCTACGGCCCTGAATCCTCAGGGAAAACCACCTTGGCCCTTGAAGCGGTCGCGCAAGCCCAGAAAAAAGGCGGACGCGCCGCTTATATCGATGCCGAGCATTCCATCGATCCCGATTATGCGAAAAAGCTTGGCGTTAACATCGATGAGCTCATCCTCTCTCAACCGGATTCCGGCGAGCAGGCCCTGGAAATCTGCGAAATGCTCGCACAAAGCAACGCCCTTGATCTGATCGTCGTTGATTCGGTGGCCGCCTTGGTTCCCCAGGCCGAACTTGATGGGGTCATGTCCGACAACCAAGTGGGCTTGCAGGCCAGGCTCATGTCCAAAGGCATGCGCAAAATCGCCGGCGTTCTAGCTAGGACGCGTTGCAGCGTGATCTTCATTAATCAGCTGCGTGAGAAAGTGGGGGTTCTTTATGGCAACCCCGAAACCACGACCGGCGGACGCGCGCTTAAGTTCTATGCCACCATCCGCCTTGATATCCGCCGCGCCGAAGCCATCAAAGAAGGCTCGAATGTCATCGGCAACAGCGTGAAAGTCAAAGTCGTCAAAAACAAAGTCGCTCCGCCGTTTAAGACCTGCGTTATCGAAATGATTTTCGGCCAAGGGATCTCCAGAGAGGGCGAAATGCTCGACTTGGGCGAAAAATACGGCTTCTTGAAGAAGACCGGCTCATGGTATGAATACGAAGGAAACAAGATCGGCAACGGCAGGGAAGCCTGCAAGGCCTATCTGAAAGATCATCCCGAGATCGCCTCAAACATCGAAATGGGGATCCGCGCCGCGATCCAAAAAGAATCCGATGCTGGCGAAGACGAAGAAGACGTCGACGCCGAATGAACATGCAAGAAGGAAGCGCTATCGCTTCCTTTTTTATTTGCCCTCCGCGTAGAATGATGGGCATGGAAAAAGAGATCAACGTTTGTTACTTTCAATCAGGCGGCCCGACTGCCGTGATCAACTCCTCTTTGTTTGGCGTGCTGAAAGAGGGGAAGAAGAAAGGGGTCCGCGTTTATGGTTCTTTGAATGGGATTGAAGGAATCATCAACGATAATTTGATCGACCTCTCTTCTCTTGATGAAGAAACCATCGATCTCCTCCCTCAGACCCCAGGCGTTTTCCTTGGCTCTTCTAGGAACAAGATTAATGATGATCCGAAAGTATGGGGTTCTATTTTAAAAACCCTGCAAAAACACAATATTTCCTGCGTTTTGCCTAACGGCGGGAACGATTCCATGGACACTTGTGCCAAGCTTGGCGAGAAGCTTTCTAAAGATGGAATAAGTGTCGTCGGCATCCCGAAGACGATTGATAACGATTTAGATTTGACTGATCACTGTCCGGGCTTTGCTAGCGCGGCAAGGCACGTCATCAACCAAGTGAAGCTGATTTCCATCGACGCTCATAGCTATACGAAGGGGAAAGTGGTGCTCATCGAAGTGATGGGAAGAGAAGCGGGTTGGCTGGCCGCCTCCGCCGATCTTTTGCCTGAACCTTATCACCCTGACCTTATCCATCTTCCCGAAAGCGAATTTTCCGAGGAGAAATTCCTTCAGGAAGTGGAAGAAACCTACAAAAGGAAAGGGACGTGCGTCGCCGTTTTGTCCGAAGGCATCCCCGTCCATCACGACGTTCTTGCTTTCTACGATTCCTTTGGGCACGTTTCCCAAGAAGGCGTTGCCTTAGAACTGGGCAAACTCATTAACAAAAAGCTCGGGATCGGCGTTAGAACCGTTATTTTGTCTACGCCAGTCAGGGCGAATCCATATCTAGTCGCTAAGCAAGATTCCTTAGAAGCCGCAGAGCTTGGTGCAGCGGCCCTAAACTGCGCTTTAGAAGGAAAAAGCGGTGTCATGATGGCTATTCATCGCCTTTCGGACGAGCCTTATCGCTATGAAATCGTCCCGGTCCCCGCAAAAGATGTCGCCAACAAAAACCGCCTCTTCCCAAAGGAGTGGATTCTTTCTTCCTCCTCATTTTCCCCGGCCTTTCACGCTTATCTAAGGCCTTTGCTCAGCGGGTCTATTGACGTCAAGACGGACGAGACGGGAACCTTTTTATCGGCTTCGATCAAGCAATAATCGCCGAATTCAAACACACGCCCCCTTCGCTTTCTTTTCAAAAAGAAAAGGCTTTCATTTGTCGCTATTTTTTCGCGCGGCAAATTGATAGAATTACCCCGTACCAATAAGGTATACACCCATTGTCCTATCTATTGGGTTGCTAAATAAAGTTCCCATTTAACTATAAAAGCAAATCATGGTCGTAGCCTGGGTGCTGTTTTAACAGGAGTTTTTACATGAACGAGTTGTCGATTACCTTCCTCATTCTAGCCATTATCGGTTGGGTGGCCGCCATCGCGCTGGCCGTGGTTTTCTTCATCAGCAGAAGCAAAACCAAAAACGCATCTAGGAGCGCAGAAGATATCCTTCATGATGCAAAAATAAAAGCTGACCACATCACCAAAAACGCCGAGCTCGACGCGAAGCAAGTCGCCTTCGAAGCGAAGAAAAAAGCGGATGAGGAAATCCGCATCCGCAAAGGGGAGATGGCGGACGAAGAGAGAAAACTCGAAGCCCGTGAGCAATCTATCGACGCTAGAGACGCTGCCTTGATCCAAAAAGAGAACAGCTTAGACGCAAAGAAAGAGCAGCTCGAGCACGAGATCGAGGTCAATAAGAAAAAGGGCGAAGAGTTGGACAATAAAGTCGCCGTCATCCTCGAAGAACTGCAGAAAGTCTCCGGCATGTCCGTCAAAGAGGCCCATGATGAAATCATGGCCCGCGTCGAAAGCAAGATGGCCAGCGAAATCGCGGCTTATATCAAAAACAAAGAAGACGAAGCGAAAGCGGCGGTGGAAAGCAAAGCCACCAACTTGCTTTCTCTGGCCGTGCAGAAATACGCCCAAGACGTCGCTACCGAGAGAACCGTTTCCGTCGTCGCCCTTCCTAGCGATGAGATGAAAGGGCGCATCATCGGACGCGAGGGCAGGAACATCAAAGTTCTCGAGCAGCAGCTCGGCGTGGATCTCGTCATCGACGACACCCCCGAAGTCATCACTGTCTCCTGCTTTGATCCCATTCGCAGGGAAATCGCCCGCCGCGCACTTGAATACCTGGTGAAGGATGGCCGCATTCAGCCTGGCAGGATCGAAGAAGTCGTTTCTAAATGCAAACGAGAAGTCAGCGATTCCACCCAGAAATACGGGCAAGAAGCCTGCTACAAGCTTGGCCTTAATAACATCAACCGCGAGCTTATGTCCTACATCGGCCGCCTGCATTATCGCACCTCTTATGGACAAAACGTCCTGCAGCACTCGATGGAAGTGGCCTATTTCGCCGGCATCATGGCCGGTGAACTTGGTCTTGATGTGAACCTTGCTCGCCGCGCCGGCTTGCTCCATGACATCGGCAAAGCCGTCGATTTCGAAATCGAAGGCAAGCACACTGAGCTCGGTTCTCAACTCGCGAAGAAGTTTGGCGAAGGGGACGTTGTCCTCAACGCCATCGAAAGCCACCATGGCGACGTTGAAGCGCGTTACATCATCTCTCACCTCGTCGCGGCTGGGGACACCTTGTCTGCCGCCCGCCCTGGCGCCAGAAGCGAAACCGTCGAGACCTACATCAAACGCATTGAGCAGCTTGAGAACATTGGCAAATCCTTCGACGGCGTTCAGCAAGCCTACGCGATGCAGGCCGGCAGGGAGATCCGCGTCATGGTCATCCCCGAAAAGGTCAGCGATTCTGAAGCCGTCGTCATGGCTCAGCAGATGAAAGACAAAATCCAAAGCGAGATGAATTATCCTGGCGAAATCAAGGTTTCGGTCATCCGCGAATACCGCGCGATCGAAACCGCGAAGTGACAATGAGGATTTTATTCTTCGGCGATATCGTCGGATCCCTCGGCTTAGCCGGGGTATCCGACGTTTTGCCTTTTTTAAGGAAAACCTATCACCCTGATTTCGTGATTGCTAACGGCGAAAACATCACGAAAGGCAAAGGTCTTTCTTATAAAGATTACCGAGCCTTGGTAAATTTGGGGGTCGATTGTGTGACCCTTGGCAATCATTGGCATTCGCGCAATCAGATCGATAATTACATTGGGGAGGCTGATCTCTTGGTGCGGCCTGCTAATCTCCTCTGTTTCCATAAAGGCACCGGTAGCGCCCTCTTCAAAACGGAAGAAGGCGATCTGCGGGTCACCAATATCCTCGGTCAGGCCTTCATGAGCGAAACGGTTCGTCCGCCTTATGAGACGATGAACGCGATTCTAGAGGAGGGGAGCGCGAAGTTCCATTTCGTGGATTTCCATGCCGATTCCACCTCTGAGAAGCAAACCTTCGCTTATGGCTTCGACGGTGAGTTAAGCGTCGTTGTCGGAACTCACACCCACGTGCAAACCAATGACGCGCACGTCTTGCCCTTAGGGACAGGCTATATCACCGATGTAGGCATGTGCGGAGGGTATGAGACCGTCATTGGAGCGGAAAAAGAAAGCGCGATCGACCGCTTCTTGTTCCAAAACGTTGACGCTAGACTCTCATTTCCTGAAAAAGGAGAGAAACAAGTCAATTTCGTGCTCATCGACCTTGATCCAATCACGGGCCTATGCCTTAGTATCACCCCTTATTTCTATATCAACGGAAAGGAAAAACGTTATGGCCAGAACTGAATACATCTCTCTCCCTAACATGACTCAAGCGCGGAGCAGGGAAAAGAAATCCGAGATTCTTCAGGCTGATTTGAAAGTCCCTTCCGCGGTCGCTTCTTACGCGAAAGGCCGCAAATACCTCATAAAAACCTTTGGCTGCCAAGGGAATGTCAGAGACGAGGAAGTCCTAGGTGGTTATTTCGAGCTTGCCGGGATGAGCAAGGCGACAAACGAAGAAGAGGCGGATGTCGTGATCATCAATACCTGCGCGGTTAGAGAAAACGCCGAAGAGAAAGTCTATGGGGAAATAGGCAAATACAAGGCTAAGCATTATAAGGATCCGGAGCATTTCGTTCTTGGCGTCTGCGGCTGCATGATGCAAGAAGAAGGGGTCGCGGAGAAAATCATGAAGAGTTATCCCTATGTCAATCTGATTTTCGGCACGCACAATATCCAAGACATCCTCAAACTGCTCGATGCCCATTTGAGGAGAAAAAAAGATCTCGTCTCGATCGTCTCTGGGGAAGGGAATGTTTTTGAAAATCTCCCCTCGACCCGTCTTGATAACATCAAGGCCTACGTGAATATCTCCTATGGCTGCGATAAGTTCTGCACCTATTGCATCGTTCCTTATACCAGGGGCAGAGAACGTTCTAGGCCGCTTCAAGAAATCGTGGACGAATGCCAAAGCCTGGTGGATGAAGGGTTCCAAGAAATCACTCTTCTTGGCGAAAACGTCAACAGCTATGGCAAGGATTTCAAAGACGGGACGAATTTCGCGACCTGCCTTTCCAAAGTCGCCGAGACCGGGATACCGCGCCTTCGTTTCATGACGAGCCATCCTTGGGATTTCTCTTCCGAGATGTTTGAGGTGATTGCCAAATATCCTAACATCATGCATTGCATTCACCTTCCTTTGCAATCCGGGAACAACGAGATCCTTAGGGAAATGGGCAGACGATATACAAGAGAAGAGTACTTGGCTTTGGTTAAGGAAATCCGGGAGAAGATCCCTGGATGCGCGATCACGACCGATATCATCGTGGGCTTCCCCAATGAAAACGAAGAGCAGTTTTTAGACACGCTTGCCTTATGCGAAGAGGTGAAATACGACGCCGCGTTCACCTTCATTTATTCGCCGCGAAAAGGCACGCCCGCCGCAGCGATGAAAGACAACGTTTCGGACAAAGACAAGCATGAGCGTTTCAATCGCCTATTGAAGGTCATTGAATCGGGCGTGATGTCACATTCCTCCCAGATGGTTGGGAAAACATACGATGTGCTGGTGGACGGGCCTTCGAAAAAGGATCCGGATGTGCTTTCTGGCTACACCGAAACAGGCAAACTGATTAACTTCCGTGGGCCCGCTTCTTTGAAGGGGCTTATCGTGCCTGTGAAGATCAAAGAAGACCACGCTTTCTCGATGATCGGCGAGCTCGCTAGAGACCCTTTGCTTTTGCTTGGCGACAATTTAGCAAAGTGTCTAAAGGAAGAGAGCGAGGTCAAAAATTATCTATCCGCCAAAAAGAATTTCGAAAATGATCTCTCAATCCAAACTTTGCGCGACTCGATCGAAGACGCGCAAAAGCGCATGATGTCCTTTGCCAATCAGCAAAAAGACGAAGATTATCAAAAAGCGAAGAAGGATTACGAATCGCTTCTTCGCCAATACAAAGAGCATCCGGTTTACCTGAATTTGGAACACGCAGAAGAAGAATTAAGCCTCCTCTTAAGCCAAATCAGCGGGGAATTGCAATGATTTTGGTTTTGACTGGACCTACAGGGAGCGGGAAGAGCGCCTTGGCGCTTTCTTTAGCAAAGCGCCTTAATGGGGTGATCATCAACGCGGACGCTTACCAGGTCTATCAAGAACTTAACATAGCTACTGCCAAGCCTAGCGAAGAGATGCGCCTGGCCGCCCCTCATTACCTTTTCGACTTCGTACCTTTGACTTCTGATTACAATGTCGCGGAATATCAAAGCGATCTGCGCGGCGAGATTTATGAACTGAGTAAAACGAATCGCCCCATCATCATCGCTGGAGGCACAGGGCTTTATATCAAAGCCGGCCTTTTTGATTATGAATTCCCGGAAGAGAGAGCGGTTGATATGTCTTCCTATGAGAATTTAGACGAAGAAACCCTCTATCAGAAAGCATTAGATATCGACCCTGAGGGAGCAAGACAAATCCATCCGCATAACAAAAGGCGTGTTCTCCGCCTGATCCAATATTATTTGGCGCATGGCAAAAAACGTTCCGAAGTTGTTGCTTCGCAGGAACATAAGCCTCTTTTTGATGTTCGCTTTTATGGTTTGGACGTGGAAAGGGATGATCTTTATCCTCTTGTCGAAGAGAGGGTCGAAAAGATGTTCCAAATGGGCTTAGAAGCAGAAAATCTTGCCTTGGTTCAGAAATACGGCCGTACTCCCCGTGCTTTTCAGGCGATAGGGGTAAAAGAATTCTTCCCGTATTTTGATGGACAAGCGAGCCTAAAGGAAACAAAAGACCTCATCAAAGAGAACACAAGGCATTATGTGAAAAAACAAATGACTTGGTTCAGGCATCAATTCCCCATCACTTGGATTAAAGGGGAAGACGATTTGCTGCTAGATTTAGCGAAGAAGTAAGTTGAGTCTTTTTTAAATCGCAATCTGAATCAATAATTAGTGAAATCCAAAGAAAGGGGAACGAGAATGGCTCTTTTGAAGATTAACGAAATCGCCCAAAAACTCGATTTGTCTGAAGATGACATCGAGATGTATGGGAAATACAAGGCGAAGATCAATCCTGATGTCTATGAAAGACTGAAGGATAAACCAAATGGAAAGCTTGTTTTGGTGACGGCGATTACTCCAACAAAAGCCGGCGAAGGAAAGACGACGATCTCCGTAGGGCTTGCAGAAGGGTTCGGGAGAATCGGGAAGAAAGCCTTGCTTTGCCTGCGCGAGCCTTCTTTAGGACCCGTCTTCGGATTAAAGGGCGGAGCGACAGGCGGAGGGAAAGCCTCT
Organism: Paludibacteraceae bacterium; assembly: GCA_963621535.1. Taxonomy (GTDB): domain Bacteria; phylum Bacillota_I; class Bacilli_A; order RFN20; family CAG-826; genus Alloenteromonas. The sequence goes on from CAVFEQ010000007.1 coordinate 40,733, forward strand.
ATTGCCCCAAGCGAAGACATCAATTTGCATTTCACGGGGGACATGCATGCTTTAACCTCCTCCATCAATCTGATTTCCGCGCTTATTGATAATTCCATTTACCAAGGAAATCCTTTGAATATCGACCCTGAGCGCATTGTCTGGACGAGGGCCATGGATATGAATGACCGCGCTTTGCGGGATATCGAAGTGGCGGAAAATGATCCTAAGGCAACCCCTCATCATTCCTCTTTCGTTATCACCGTCGCCAGCGAAATGATGGCGATTCTTTGCCTGGCGAAAAGCGAAGACGATTTCCTAAGAAGAATCGAGAAGATCATCGTTGCCTATTCGAAGGATGGAAATCCGATCACGGTCAAGGATCTTAAGGCCACCCATGCGGTGATGCGCCTGATGAAAGAAGCCCTTAAGCCGAATCTTGTGCAGACGATAGAAAACAACCCGGTTCTAGTCCATGGCGGACCGTTTGCTAATATCGCCCATGGCTGCAATTCCATTTTAGCCACCCAGCTTTCGTTGAAACTTTCGCCGATAACGATTACAGAAGCTGGTTTTGGGGCTGATTTAGGCGCGGAAAAATTCCTGGACATCAAATGCCGCGAGGGCGGTTTCACTCCTAACTGCGTGGTTATGGTGGCCACTATCCGCGCCCTGAAGATGCACGGCGGGATGGCTTTCGAAGACCTTGCTAACGAAAACGTAGAGGCTCTGCGGAAAGGCGTTTGCAACTTGCAAAGGCACTTGGAGAACATCAAGAAATTCGGTGTGCCAGTGGTTGTTGCCATCAATCACTTCGCTCAAGATGCCGAATCGGAGATCGCTTTCCTTAAGAAGTGGTGTGAGGAGAATAATTATCTTTATTCCTTTGCCGATGTGTTTGCCCAAGGCGGAGAAGGCGCGATCGATCTTGCTAACAAAGTTCAATACGTCTTGGATAAGGAACAATCCTCCTACCATCCCCTTTATGATTTAAAAAAGCCTCTTAAAGAAAAAATAGCTAAGATTTGCGGGGAAATTTATCGTGCTGAAAGCGTTGTTTACGAAGAAAAAGCGGAAGCTCAACTAAAAGAATATGAGCGACTTGGCTTTGCTGACGCTTACATTTGCATGGCGAAAACCCCTTCTAGCTTCTCTGATGACGCTAGCCTTTTGGGCGCCCCTGAAGGTTTCACAATGAGAATCCGCGAGGTCAATCTTTCCGCGGGGGCTAATTTCGTGATCCCTTTAACGGGAAAGATCCTCACAATGCCTGGGCTTCCGAAGATTCCTGCCGCCGTGAAGATGGAGGATCTGCCGTGGTAGAAGAGCCTTTGTCTTTATATGATGAGATTGAAATGAAGCGCCCTCATCCTTGTTCATCTCGTTCGAAAAGATTTCAGGTCTTGCGTCTCGGCGCTGACATTAAGATTCAATGTCTTGGATGTGGGAATGTGATCATGATGGACCGCGATGCGTTCAATAAGCGCCTTAAAAAAATTGTTTCCCATCATTCAGAAATTTTACGTAAAAATTAAGCAAAGCCCTCTTTTGCTCTTTATTCAAAGGGTGAAGGAGGGTTTTCTTTGCCTATCATCCAACTCAAAAACATCGGGAAATGGGTTCCTGACGGGAAGAAAAAACGTTGGTTGTTTCGTCACGTCAATTTGGATTTGCTCGCGAAAGGCTTTTTCGCCGTCAGCGGTCCTTCAGGCTGTGGGAAAAGCACCTTTTTGTCCTTGCTTTCCGGTTTAACCAAACCGAGTGAAGGGAAGATAAAAATCGGCAAGCAATGCTTGAGCGATTTTTCAGCGAATCAGCTTTCTTCCTATCGCCAGAATATGGTTGGACTAGTTTTCCAACATTACAACCTCATCGATTATCTGTCGGTTTTGGAAAACGTTACCTTGCCCGGTCTTTTTAGCGGAGCAGATCCACACAAGCTGAGGAAAAAGGCAAAAGAGTTACTGCTTGAGGTTGGCCTTAGCGGCAAAGAAAAACAAATCGCTGGGTCTTGTTCAGGGGGAGAGAAGCAGCGAATCGCGATTTGTCGCGCCCTTTTGAATAATCCTTATGTCCTCTTGTGCGATGAGCCGACCGGGGCTCTTGATGAGAAATCTTCGGAGAACGTCATGCAGATTCTTAAGAGAGTGTCGGAGAAACGATTGGTGGTCATCGTTAGTCATAATCAGAAATTGCTTGATCGATACGTGGACTATCAATGGAAGTTCGGTGCGCCTTGTCCTTTTTTCGCAAAAGAGAGGCTCTCCTTGCCTTCTGCTAGGGCTAAGAAGGGGAGGAAGAACTGGCAATTGGCTTTCTTAAAAAAGAATCTCAAAAAACATCTGGGGAAGAACCTCATTTGTATCGCGACCGCTTCTCTTGGCCTTGTCTCAGGATTGTTGAGCTTTGGCTATTTCAAAGGCAATGAAGCATCGATAACGAAGCAAGCCCGAAACGCGGTCGATTATCGGACCTTTCGGTTGCAAGAAGAAACAAAAGCTTCCGTGGCCTCTTCTCCTTTAAGTATCATCGAGACACGCCGGCCTAGCGAAAACGAGTGCCTTGATTTTCTTGGGGAGGTGCAAGCAAGGATTTGCTTGGACTTTTCCTATTTTATGCCTGAAGCTTCGGTGTTCTCTTATCAGGATGAAAACCAAGATCCCGTGTCTTTGTGCCCCGTGCTTTCCTTCGACGATCCTTTGCTTTGGGGCGAAGAGGAATCTATAGGAGATAGCGCGGGGATTTGCCTTGTCAACAAAGCCTTCGCTTCTCGCTACCCCGACATTGCTTTATGGGACACGATTAGCGTCCCTTATTCCTACGAAATAGAAGATTCAACAGGAAAAAGAGTGACCTTTTACGGGGATTTTGATTTTGAAATCGCAAAAGTGGTGGATGATTTCCCATTTATGAGCTCCCCCAAAATCTATTATTCTTACTCCGCTTTCGAGGCCTATTTTCAGCAGACGCTCCTTCCGAATGGCTCATCGATCTACGATTGGGTGAATAAGGCAAAAGACAATTCTGTTTTTAGCGCTTTTTCTCGGTTTGTTTTCTGCAAAACGTATGAAGACGCCGACAAGCTAGCGGAAGCAAATCGTTCCGGGGCTGAAGGGGTGGTTGCTTCGAACAATGTGAGAATTGCCGTCGATAGCTTCGCCATGCTTTCAAAGGGGACTTCCTGGTCCCTGCTTGCTTTTACCGTGATCTCTTTGGTCTCGGTCGGCGTTGTGATGGGCATGAGCAATTATTCTTCGTTTTTGGAAGAGCGAAAAGAAAGGGCGATTCTTGCCTCCCTTGGTGCGTTCAAAAGGGAGGTCGATACGATTTCTTATGTTGAAGCGCTTCTATGCGGACTTCTTTCGGGCGTGCTTTCCTTGCTGCTTTCTCCCCTTGCTGCTTATGGGGGAAATCTTCTTTTCCAGACGAAGTTCGGCTTAGAAAATCTTATTGATATCCCTCTTCTTCGCTTTTTGGGAATCCCTTTTCTTATCCCTTTAGTCGTTCTTGCTCTTTCTTCTTTGTTTAATTTGCTTTGCTGTTTCTTGCCTTTAGCAAAGGCCAACCGTTGCGATTTGAATGAGGAGCTGCGCGATGAGTGAGGGAATTGTCTGCAAAGGGCTGATCCGTTCCTTTGGGAAAAGGGAGGTATTGAAGAAAATCTCCTTTTCTTTGCCTTCTAAAGGACTCTTCGGCATCGCCGGGGCTTCAGGATGCGGGAAAAGCACCTTGATGAACATCCTCTCTCTTTTAGACGGCGATTACCAAGGAGAATATCGTTTGTTTGGAAAGAACCCAAAAGGATGGGGTGAAACGAAGAAAGCCCAATATAGACTTAAGAATATTGGCTATGTGTTCCAGCAATTCAATTTGCTTGATCTGGAAAGCGTCGAGGCGAATCTCCTTTTGCCCATGTCGGCGTGCTTTGATTGCTCAACCCGGCTAAAAAAGCAGAAAGTGCAAGAAGCTCTTAAAAGCGTCGGCCTTAGCGAATTTAAGAAAAGGATTGTTTCCACTTTATCGGGAGGAGAGAAGCAGAGAGCGGCGATTGCTAGAGCCATGATCAACGCTCCTGCTCTGCTGCTTCTTGATGAGCCGACGGCCGCTTTGGATAAAGAAAACGCGATCAAGGTATTCGACATCCTGCAAAAACTTTCTTCTCGTTGCCTGGTCTTGGTGGTTAGCCATGATGAAGAGATGCTTGCAGAGTACTGCGAAGGGATTTTGAAATTAGAAGATGGAAACCTTACTGATTTCAGGACGTTTTCGGAGGAGAGTAACAAAGGAACCATCGCGAAAATGGCTTTGGTGAAAGAACGCCATCCGCCTAAGTTCCCTTTCTTTTCTTTGCTTAAGCACGCCTTTCATTTGCTCAAGCACAAGAAGTGGCGCTCCATCGTGATGGAGGGCTCGATTTGCTTTGGCTTGATCGGCATCGGCCTCTCCTTTTTCTTGTCTTCGTCTTTGTCAAAGCAACTTAACGCCTCTCTTTCTTCCATAGTCCCGGAGAACCAAATCGTGATGGGGAAACGAAACGAAACCTCTTCTCCGATTTCGAATGTCTATGCCTACGATTTGGAAGAGATGAATTCCCTTAAGCAGGATTACCAGAATGAGGTTTTAGATTATGGGGCGAGCTACCTTCTGAATTTTGAAGAATGGTTCTGCGATGACAATGATTTTTATGCGGTTCAAGGATCAAAAAGCCTACATTTGCAGGGTTTTAGTATGCGCTCCATCAATGATTACCAGTGGCTGGATTGCAACAAAGACGTTCTTTTCTATCCTGCTACCCCAGCGATGATGGATTGGGATGACATCGCTTTAGGACTCACTTACGCGAACATGTTTCAACTTTGCTATGGCCTTGGGATTGAGCGTTCCTTTGAAAGTCTCGGGGCTTATCTAAACGAGAACCCTCTTCCGATTATCGTCAACGCCAGTCGCTTGGAATGGGGCTTCCAGGACGAGCAGATATTCACTTTGGTAGCAGTTACTCAAACGAAGAAGAACACCGTTTTTCATTGGGATCATTTATGGGCGAGAAAGATTTTGGTTGAGAAAATGAGGTTCAAACCCGTCAAGATGGGCGATGCCTCTTCTCCTCAAGCCATCTACGAGGTTCCCTATCTTGAATTTTCCAAGCACCCATCGGAGTTTTTGCAAAAGGTCAGACTTGATGAAAAACGGAGGAATCTAGTCTTTGAAAAGGCTTCAAGCACCTTCCTTTCTTCCTTGCTTGAAAAAGGGGATCCATCTCCTTATAACCGCCTATACGTTTTCTCTTGCGACAAAAGCGGACCCTCTTGGGCCGATATTGCCTCCATTTCAGAGGCGAATCCGGAAATCATCGGGAGGGATGGTGTCACCAGTGTCGGGATTTTCGCCTCTAACGACTCTGTTCTAACGGGCACGTCAACCCATTTGTTTCTTTCGCCTTTCGAAGAAGAGGTGAAGGTCGTTTCGGAAACATACGGGAGATTGCCTTATTCCCAAAAAGACGCTCTCATTGAACTTCCTGATAGCTGTCGGGATACCTATATCTACGAAAACTCCGCAAAACCCCGCTTAAGTTTTGATTCCAGTGGGCTTTTAAGCGGAACTGCCCCTTCTTCTTATGAGGAAATCGTTGTTTCCTCGGCTCTTTTTGAAGCCTGGGGAAGGCCGGAAGAAATCTATGTGGCGGGGGAAGTCTATGGGGAGGAGAACGACTCCTTTTATGATCGGACTTTTACTCTGGGCGCTTTGAAAATCGTCGGAGTGAAGGAGGAGCAAAGCGAGACAATCTATCTCCCAAAAGACTGGACGGCGGATTTCTATTTCTTCGTTCTTGACGCCGATCCTTTTTTGCTTGAGCCTTCTGGCGCGGTTTTCCAGATAGAGAAAAGCCAGGAAATAGAGCCGTTGCTTGATAAGCTGAATCGATCTTACCCTGCCTATCGCTTTACCTCCCCTAGCCTAGAAGTGTCATCGACCATCGAAGAATCGCTTGGCTACATCAAGGAAATTTTGATTTGCTTTTCTGCTTTTTCCTTCTTGATGTCATGCCTTCTTTTCATGGTCGTTCTCGGCATCACGATCAAAGAGAACGAGAGGGAAAACAAATTGCTTTTTGCTCTAGGCGCCACACGGAGGGATATTTGCAAATCGCTTTTTTGTCATACTCTGGTTTCTTCTGCCGGAGCTCTGATGTCTTCCATTCTCTCGACGATCGTTTTGGAATTCGTCGTCTCGCTTTATTTGAAAAATGAACTCGGAGGATCCTCTGGATTCAAAGTATCTTGGGAGCCAATTCTAGGGATGTGCCTAGCGGCGGTTTTATTCTCGCTGCTTGTATTGCTGGCGATAATTATGCGGATGAGAAAAAGAAAACTTTGGTAAAAATGCCCTGTTCCAATGCTTAACGAAGATGATATCATATTGAACAGCCAAAAAACCTTTTGGGCGTATGGCTAGGAAGGTTAGGAGTCTCATGAAGGGAACAGTTAAAATGTTCAACAAGGAGAAGGGCTATGGTTTCATTCACGCCGAAGATAACCAAGACTACTTCTTCCACTATTCCGCTCTCGTGATGGACAACTACAAAATCGCCGAACCCGGCGAGAACGTAGAGTTCGAAATCGAAGAGTCGAATCGTGGGCCGCGTGCCAAGAACGTCAAAAAAGTCGACTAATTCATACCTAGCTGGTAGCGCCTCCGAAAAAATTCGGGGGCTTTTTTAACCCTTTTTCATGCGCGCGCTACGCGCTAGAATTAACCCGCCATTTTGAGGAAGAAGAATCTATGCCATTAAAAGCCGGAATTGTGGGCCTCCCGAACGTGGGAAAATCCACTTTGTTCAACGCTATTACGAACTCGCATGTCGAAGCTGCGAATTATCCCTTTGCGACCATCAATCCGAATACGGGCGTGGTTACCGTGCCTGATGAGCGCCTCGATTTTCTTTGCGATATGTTTCACCCGGCGAAAAGGGTGAGCGCCACTTTCGATTTCTATGATATTGCCGGCCTAGTCAAAGGCGCCTCCAAAGGGGAGGGGCTTGGCAATCAGTTCCTTGCGGCGATCCGCGAATGCGACGCGATCTGCGAAGTCGTCCGTTGCTTCGATTCCAATGAAATCACCCACGTTGAAGCTTCCGTCGATCCGGAAAGAGATATCAACATCATCGATCTCGAACTCGCGATGGCCGACTATGAAAGCGTCGTCGCTCGCTCTAGCAAGCAAGGCATCAAGGCCAGAGTCGCTCATGATAAAGTCGCCCAATACGAAATGGCGATCCTCGCTCCGCTGGAGAAATGGCTAGGCGAAGGAAAGCCTGCACGCACCTGTCCCGATTTAAACGACGAGCAAAGGGAATACGCGAAGAAAAATTTCTTTTTGCTCTCGGCCAAACCCATCATTTACGTGGCTAACGTCGCCGATTCGGATTATGCCGATCTTTCCTCCTGCCAATATTACCAAACTGTGAAGAAAATCGCAGAAGGACAGGGGGCGCAATGCATCCCTGTTTCTTGTGAGATCGAATACGAGATTTCCCAGCTCTCAGGCCAAGAAAGAAAAGAATTCCTGGAGACTTTGGGAACGGAAGAAAGCGGCTTAGATAAACTCGTGAAAGCCGCCTACAAGCTTTTGAATCTCTCGACCTTCTTCACCTGTGGTAGCGATGAATGCCGAGCATGGACCTTCAAAAACGGCATGAGCGCCCCCGAATGCGCGGGCATCATTCATACCGACTTCCAAAAAGGGTTCATCAAAGCCGAGGTTTATGACTTCGACTGCCTGAAGCAATATGGCTCAGAAGCCGCCGTCAAGGAGGCAGGGAAGCTCCGTCAAGAAGGAAAGGAATACCGGATGAAGGACGGCGACGTCGTCTTCTTCCGCTTCAACGTCACCAAATGATGAATATTCGGATTGGCATTGGAGAAGACATCCATCGTTTCGTATCGGGAAAGCAGCTCGTTCTTGCGGGGGTGAAAATTCCTTTCGAGAAAGGCCTGCTCGCCCATAGCGATGGCGACGTTGTCTATCACGCGGTGAGCGATGCGCTTCTAGGTTCTCTCGCCTTGGGGGATATCGGGCATTATTTCAAGACCGACGACCCAAGATGGGAGAACGCGGACAGCTCAATCATCGTCGCCGACGTAATGAAAATGATTAAGAAAAAGGGCTACGTCGTGAATAATTTAGCTGTGGTCATTTTGGCCGAAGAGCCAAAGCTATCTTCTTATCAGCTCGCGATGAGGGGGAATTTGGCTAAATTGCTGGAAGTTGATGTCTCGCGCATCGGCATACAAGCCGGCACGGAAGAAGGGCTAGGCGAAATCGGCCGCGGAGAAGCTATCCGCGCCAAGGCTGCGGTTCTTGTTTGCAAGAAAGAGGTTATGAATTATGGACAATGAAACAAAATTGAAACAAAGCATGATTCCGGTTCTTAAGGAATTTGGAATAGAAGCCAGCGAAAACGACATCGTCATCGAGCGCAGCAAAGATTCTGCTCATGGCGATTACGCGACCAACTGTGCGATGAAATTCGCTAAGCGCATCGGCAAGATACCCCATGTCTTCGCGGAGGAGATCGTGGGTCGCCTTTCCCTTGATTTCGTGGATAAGATCGAAATCGCTGGGCCAGGCTTCATCAATTTCTTCTTAAAGCATGGCGCGCTGACTGATGTCCTTAGCAAAATCTTCACACAAGGGAAGTCTTTCGGCAGAGCGGAAAGGAACGGCCAAAAGATCGACGTCGAATATGTTTCCGCGAATCCTACCGGCGACCTTCATTTGGGGCATACGCGTTGCGCCGCGGTGGGGGATGTCATCTCTTCTTTGCTTGATTGGGCCGGATATGATGTGACGCGCGAATATTACGTGAACGATTGCGGCAATCAGGTCGAGCATCTAGGCCACTCCATTCGCGCCCGCTACCATGAAGCTTTTGGGGAGCCGCTTGACCTCGCAGAAGATGATTACCACGGCGTAGACCTCATCAAAATCGCCGAGAAAATCAAAGAGCAGTATGGCGATCGCTATCTCAAAGACAGTCAGGAGTCCCATGATTTCTTCATCCGCTTCGGCATTGATGCCGAGCTGGAGAAGATCTGGAAGGACATGGCGGATTTCCGCGTTCACTTCGATAAAGTCACCTACGAAAGCGACATCCGCAAAGGCGGGAATATCGAAAAGACCATCGCTAAGCTTGAAGAGAAAGGCTACCTCTACAAAGAGAATGGCGCGACTTATCTAGCGACCAGCAAATTCCTCGACGACAAAGATCGCCCAATCGTGAAATCCGATGGCCTCTATACCTATTTCATGCCGGACATCTGCTATCACTATGACAAGATGGCTCGCGGGTATAACCACCTCATCGACGTCTTGGGTGCCGATCACCATGGCTACATCGCTAGGATGAAGAGCGCGCTGATGATGGAAGGCTATCCCGAGGACTGCCTTGAAGCGCAGTTTGTGCAGGTCGTGCGCGTCTACAAAGACGGGGAAGAGGTCAGGATGAGCAAGAGGACGGGCAAAGCCATCGCTCATCGCGAACTTGTCGAGGAAGTTGGCGTGGACGCCGTGCGTTACTTCTTCGTTGAGCGCAGCGCAAGTAGCCATCTCGATTTCAATTACAACCTCGCGATGGAACAAAGCTCATCCAACCCGGTTTATTATTCCCAATATGCGTATGCTCGGTGCGCTTCCTTGCTGAAGCTAGGCGAGGGAATCGATATCGATACCGCCGGAAAAGCGCTTAAAGAACCAGCTGAACTTGCGATTTTGAAACATTTAGCGGATTTTCCGAGTATGATAGAGTCCGCCGCGAAAGAAAGGGAGCCTGCAAAGGTTGCTGCTTACGTTCACAAGCTCGCGGGACTCGTTCATGAGTTCTACGCCGCCTGCAGAATCATCGATCGCGAAAATCTCCCCTTGACCTCGTCGCGCCTTGGCCTTATAAAGGCTTGCGAAATCGTCTTGGAGAACGCTTTGGGGATCCTAGGGGTCTCCGCTCCTGAGAAAATGTGAAAGGAAGAATTATGAAGAAAGAATCAATGATCGAACTCGCTTACAAACTGCTAAGCGAATCCAAAGAGCCCGTTGCTTTCAAGGACCTCTGGGAGAAAATCAAAACCGAGCTTGAAATCGGACCCGATGAAGAAGCCTCGAGAATCGGTCATTTCTACACCGACCTCTCTTTGGATGGGCGCTTCATCCAAGATGGCGATTATACCTGGAACCTTCGTTCCAGAACGAAGTTTGACCAGACTCGCATCGATACCTCCGTCTTCTATGACAATGAGGAAACGGAAGCCAACAGAGACGCGATCGACGTCGCTGAAGACGCCGAATACGATGAGGCGATGCGCGGGCGCTCGGTCGATGCTGATGGCGGAGATAATGGCGACGAGGAAGAAGAACCCTCAAAGAAAGAAACTGCCGCCGATCTTGGCGTAAAGATCGTCTGATTCTCATCGTTTGAACTCTAGACGCTCCTCGGGGCGTCTTTTTTCTTTCGCTTTTTTGCGAAATAGGTTATCTTAATGGGCTTTCCTATGGGAAATTTCGAGACTTTGCTAGAAAAAATCAAACGCGCGAAAACCATCACAATTTGGGGACATGCGCTGCCTGATGGGGATTGTTATGGTTCGCAAATCGGGCTAAGGGAGATCATCAGAGACAATTTTCCAGGCAAAGAGGTTTATGCGCTCGGCTCAGGCTTGCCCGCTTTTTTCAAGCGAATCTCCCCGATGGATGAAGCAAGCGAAGCATCGATTAAGGAGTCTTTGGCCATTTTGGTGGACGTCTCTTGCCTTAGAAGGGTGGAGGACCAACGGGTTTGCCTTGCCCAAGATTTCATGAAATTCGATCACCATGATCCCAATAGAGCAGGCGAAAGTTTCCCTTATCCTGACTTCTATGTGGATAATCAAAAAATAGCCTGCGCGGAAATCATTGAAAATTTTGCGACGCAAAACCGGCTTAATATTTCGAAAAAAGCCGCAGAAGCCCTATATCTTGGAATCGTTACAGATTCTGGCTGTTTTCGGTTTTATGGCACCAATCAGCAAACGCGCGAAGCCGTAATTAGGCTCATGAAGATTGGGGCTGAGCCTAGGTCGATCCGCCAAATCGCCTTTTATGAGAGCCCGAAGACGAAGGCTTTCCATCGTTATTTATGCAGCGTGGTAAAACGATATAAAAACATTACCTACGTTTATCTTAAGGCCGAAGATTATCTCTCTCGCGGGATGAACTATGAAGAGGCTGGGTCAATGGTCAACTGCATTGAAACCGTTGGAAACCCTGATATCTATTGCCTGTTCACGGAAGATAGCAAAGGTGAGGTTCGCGGCGAGCTCCGTTCCGACAAAGGCTTTCCCGTTCAGCCAACGGCGATTCTCTTCCATGGTGGCGGACATCGCTTCGCCGCCGGCACAACCACGTATTCTTATGAGGAATCCATGCAAGTAGTGGAAGAGCTCAGCCGAGTCAAACGCGTTGCTTTATAATTTGTACTTGGAGGTTTGAACATGTACGAGAAAGAACTAGACGAGGCTATTCGCGCCGCAAAGCGCGCCGAAGGCAAGATCAAAGAGATTTATCAAACGGATTTCGCGGTGGAGATAAAAGGAGATAATTCTCCCGTAACTTTGGCGGATAAAACCGCGGATTCGATGATTCGCGAGGATTTGGGGCAGGCGTTCCCGGATTACGGGTTTCTGACCGAAGAAAGCGCGGATACGAAAGAAAGGCTTGGGAAACGGGCCGTTTGGATTGTCGATCCAGTCGATGGAACAAAAGAATTCGTGAGCAGAAACGGGGAATTCACGACCAACATCGCCTTATCTATTGACCATGAAATCGTTGTTGGGGTCATCAATGTCCCAATGCTCAATGTCCTTTATTATGCGGTCAAAGGCAAAGGGGCTTTCCGCTTAAGCAAAGATTCCTGTCAACGTATTTTCTGCTCAGATCGCGAGAATGATCTAAGAACTGTGCGTTCCATCTCTTTCTTCAACGAAAAGGAAAAAGCGTTTTACGAGAAATACAAGGATCGTTTTGCCGGTGAAGCGACCCCGATTGGCGCGGCGAATAAATTCTGCGTGATCGCTCAAGGGGATTACGACTTCTTTTACCGCATGTCTAGCGGCACGAAAGAATGGGACGTGGCCGCTGGCGATTTGCTGATTCATGAAGCTGGCGGGGCGATGGTCCAGCCTAATGGCGAACGCTTCCGCTACAACCGCGAAGACGTTTATAACCGCGAAGGCTATATCATCGCCAACAAAGAGAAAAACCTTATTTTGCGGTGATTTCATTGCTTCTTGTAAGTTGACAAAAAAAGTCTATTCTATTGCCGAAAGGAGCGCACATATGAAAACATTCAACAGTCTTCCTAGGCTTGTTCAGTTCATCCTTCTTCTTATCCCTGGCGTCAACTGGATCGTCGAACTCTTCGTTCGTATTACCGCCGTCATCGAGAGGCCGAAGGGAACCCACAACATTTTAGGTCTTGTCCTCGCCGTCATCCCCTTCACCGGCACGATTCTTGGCTACGTCGACCTCGTCTGGGTTATTTTGTACAACCACCTTCTTTGGGCCAACGACTAAAGAACTTTCATGGCCTGCCTCAGGGCAAGCTTTTCAAAAAAATCGGCCGTCTTGGAATGGGCCGATTTTTTCTTTTCCTCAAATGCCTGCTTTGTTTAAGGCGGCTTCTTGTTTTTTGGCCAGATACTCGCTCATCATGTCTTCTGGCACGCCGTCAGTTTTCACGGCCATGACGCCAGGGACTTCTTCCATCAGGATGATCTCGACGCCGGAAGAGATGTCTTCCCCGGCATACATGCATCCGCTGCAGGCGCCGGTCATCGTGAGATAAACGATGCCGTCACGGAAACCGATGTATTCAATGTCTCCCCCGTCGCGTTGCAAGAATGGGCGCACCTTATCGATTGTTGCCAAAATGAGCTTTTCCGTTGAGTCTTCCATAAATTTTCGTCCGCTATTGTAGTCAGGATTTTCCTCGTTGCAAATGATACGCTTTTTGTTTGTTATTTTCCTTCTTGCAATATAATGTCCGGGCCCTAAAGGGGAAGAAAAACGATTTGCGTGGTCCCTAAGATGGAATCACGGACGCAATCGATGAATTTCTAGGGGCGACGAGTTTTGCTGAAGATACTCATCGCTCTTGTTTAAGGTTCCTTTTGGGCAAAGCGACTATGTGTTTTTTATTGCTTCCTTTCTCCTTAAATGCGAAGAGGCGATGGACAGAGTTGTCTAGCTCGCGTTAAGGGAAAGAAGCAAAATGCATGGAGTAGGTTCATCGGAGGCAAGATTATGAAAAAAGAACTGAAGAGATTCGAGGAATGGCCTTTCAAGGTCCCTTCCATTGAGAAAATCGTGGAGAAAGACAAGGCTTTAACCGCCTCTTTGAAGTCCGCCAAAAGCGGAGAAGAAGCTCTTTCTATTGTCAAAAAGCACGCAAAAGCCATGGATTCTGTGGGAAACGAGAGCCAGCATATTTCCGTTTTGTATTCCTTGGACACGACCAACAAAAAGTATGAAGACGCCATGAACGTGCTCAATGAAGGCATGCCTCTTGTTCAAGCGGAAGAAAACAAATGGAATGAGGCTCTCCTCAATAGCCCTTACCGCCCCTTCTTAGAAGAGAAATTAGGTTCCTTTGTTTTCAAGATGATGGAATATCAATTGAAATCATTTGACGAGAAAATCATCGAAGAGGCGGTGGAAGAGAGCAAGCTTACGATGGAGTACGATGCTTTGATCGCTTCGGCGAAAGTTCCTTTCCGCGAAGGGATCTATAACCTCCCTCAGATGGCAAAATTCCTGCAAGATGTGGACAGGGATACCAGAAAAGAGGCCGCGGAAGCCTATTATTCTTACCTTGACGAAAATATCAAAGACAAAGCGGAAGCGATTTACGACAAACTCGTTAAAGTCCGCACGAGAATGGCCAAGAAAATGGGCTATTCCTCCTATACCGATCTTGCCTATCTTAAGATGAGCCGCTTTGATTACACGAAAGAGGACGTTAGGAGATACCGTGAGCAAATCAATGAATTCGTGACCCCGATTGCTTCCAAAATCATGAAAGCCCAATTCAAGAGAACCGGCATCCGTTGCCCAAAGGTTTACGATATGGGCTTATCGTTCAAAGACGGGAACCCACTTCCTAAGGGGGATACCAGGGACAAGATTGAAAGCGCGAAGAAGATGTACGATGAGCTTTCTCCGGAAACGAGTTACTTCTTTAAATACATGGACGATCACGGAGTGATGGATCTAGAAGCCAGGCCAGGCAAGCAATCTGGTGGTTACATGACCTATTTCCCGGTCTATCAGATTCCCTTCATCTTTTCTAATTTCAATGGAACCAGTGGGGACGTGGATGTTTTAACGCATGAATTCGGCCATAGTTTCCAGGCTTATATGGCTAGAGCCATCAAGATTCCGGAGTATCGTTCACCGACGCTAGAAGCCTGCGAAATCGATTCGATGTCGATGGAATTCTTTGCTGAGCCTTGGATGGATCTTTTCTTCGATGAGCCAAACAAATACCGCTATGTCCATCTTGCGGACGCCATAACTTTTCTCCCTTATGGAGTGACGGTCGATGAATTCCAGCACTGGGTCTATGACAACCCGGAAGCCAGCATCGAAGAAAGAAACGCCAAATGGGTTGAGCTTGAAAACAAATACACCCCTTACAAGGCGGCCCTTTACAAAGGATGTAGCTATCTTGAAAGCGGACATCGCTGGCTGCTGCAAAGTCATATCTTCGGCGTGCCGTTTTACTATATTGATTACACGCTGGCGCAAGTCATGGCTTTCGAGTTCTTCAATTTAGACCGCAAAAACCACAAATTAGCGTGGAATCGCTACCTAAAACTCTGCAAAATGGGCGGCAAATACCCTTTCCGCACCTTAGTCGTCAAAGATCATATGAAAGACCCCTTCGAACCTGGGGTTGTCGAAAAGGCGATAAAGCCTCTGATCAAAGTTTTGAAATCTTATAACCTCGACTAACGAAAAGCCCTCTTGATGCTAGCGCATCAGGAGGGCTGCTTTCGTTAAGCTTAAGGCCGCCTTCCTTGAAAAAGGTAGGCGGCCAAAAGGCCAAATCATCGATTCCGGTTTTCGCTTTCTGTGCCGGACCGAAGTTCTGTTTCCTTTAAAAGATATTCGTATAAGCTTACCATGATTTTCCGCGCGTCGGCGGGTAGACAAGTGAGGTCAAGGCTGCTGAAAACGTTGGTGACATTATGGGCCTTCGCGATTTCTTTTAGCTTTTCCCTCTTCTCTGGATGAGGGAGGTGATCGCCTTTCTCCCAATTGTACATGCTCTGCAGGCTGAAATTGCCTTCCCGGGCTATTTGCTCTAACGTCATGCCGCGTTCATTGACCAACGCTTTGATGATTAATGAGTAGGTTTCGTCTTTGTCCATCGCTTTCCGATAATACACCACGATTCAAAATTTATCAAAGCATCTTTTCAAAGAAAGTTATTTTTGTTTTATCTCAAAAAAGTCGCATAAGAAAAGGAAACGCACTATATTTCAAAAGAAAACAATGTGTTCAAATATCAAAAAAAGATATTAAAACTTTGAAAATATAATTGGGTTTTAGCCCATTCACATCCTTTCTTTGATTTTGTTTTCATGAAGGCTAATCGTTTGATTTTTCGCTGAGGGATTCGCTTGTTTTAATGAGTTCTTCTTCTTGCATAGTGGCTGGGCCAAGGGCTTCGATTTGGCGAAGGCAGGTTTCGAAATCCTGATCGCGTCTGAGCGTTAAAAAGGTCTCTTCCGTAATGGGGCTTTCGCTAAACCCATGATCTTGAAGGACTTTTTTAAGATTTTCTGAATTCGATGCAAGTTTAATTGCGAGGTTTTTGGCTTCGCGATTGTTTTTAAAACCAAGCCAAATCATGATGCCGCCAAGCGATAAAGTCCCAACGAAAGTTGCCCAGGTCAAGACTTTGATTAGGATCTCCGCCCAAGAGAAATTGAGGTAGATGTTGATCAGCACGAAGAGGGAAAATAAGGAATAGACGCCAATCAACATGTCAAGCGAGGCAACCGCGATGTTGAATGGCTTATTGTTCTTTTGGCTTTTTATATAGTTTCTGATGCAAACGGTGAAACGAAAAATGCCGTGGGCAATTTGAATCACCAAGACGAAGGTCGCGCTTGCTTTGATTTGCTGCCTGCTGATCCATAAAATCCCCAAAGAAAACAAAAAGCTCAATGCGGACAGGACAAAGCCTGCATAAATCAGGATTTTGCCTTCGGATTTTTCGGCAAGATGATGGTTATAGATCTTTCGGTGGATTGCGTTCTTCCATAAAAGGGCGCTTAGTCTAATCACCCCTAGCGTGAGATAAATAGCGGCTATTCCTAAGTAAGCCATGTTTTTATCTTTGATGGCAGAGACCACGGAGATCAAAACGGTCATTGAGCTTGAGCCAACGACAATGTAATTTCCTACGCTATGCTTCAGACCAAAGCCCACAAGTTTTTTGATGCGGGATATCGTTTGTCCTTGCAGCAGCAAAACGGAGAAGAAAGCGTTTTGGACGAAAAAGAAGACTAAGAAGGTGATACCCGCCAACGCATCTGCAAGATTTTTGTCGAGCAAGCTCAGCGAGTAGAGAAAATGGAAAAGGAGCCCCAAAAAGAGAGAAGAGCACACGCAAAATGAGCAAAGATTCTCGCTGGCCATCGTGATGCGTTTTTTGTTGCGCGGGAGATACCGCGCGAAAGATAAGGCCACTTCTGCGGAGATTTTGAAAAGAAGGAAGCCTAAAATGACGTATCCGTTTGCGGCAGCGGATATAAAAACGGTGGAAAGGATCCAGGGTATGGGATAGATCGTTTCCGCAACTCCCATAAAAAGAGCCAACCGCGCTTTGGCTCCTTCTCTCGCTTCGCCCTCTAAATGGCGATTCGCGAAAGTGAAAGAAAGGGAGAAGACCCTGCCCGCGGCCTCAAAGAAGAAATAGGCAGCGATGAATAAAAAAGGCAACATGGACTCGATTTTATAAAGGGCGAAGAAAACGAAAAAAACAGTCGCGTCAAGAGAAAACGCCAACGACAGCAGAGAAGTGATTGTTCCTTTGATTTTCTGCGCCTTTGAATCCATGCGTTTATCCTATCACGGAAAAAAGGATTGCATGAAAGAGACGGATAAGAAAAGCCCGCCTTTTTAGGCGGGCCATACATTAATGGAAGGCTTTCATCATGAGGGAATTCAAATTCTCGACAAATTGCTTTTTGTCTTCGATCTCAAATCCCTCTAGCAGCATCGCCTCATCATAAAGCAGCTTGCCGCATTTTTGAATTTCGGCGTCGTCGTTGATTGCGGTGATTGCCTTAAATAAGGGGTGTTCTGCGTTGATTTCGAGGACTTTCGTTGCTTTCGGCTTTTCGTTTTCACTGGCGCCAGGTTGCTCATCAAGCACACGTTCAACATTCATTGACATGCCGTTTTTCGTGGTGATGCAGACAGGAGAGTCGACCAATTTCGTGGAGAAGGCCACCTCGTCAACCTTTCCTTCCAGCCCCGTTTTCATCTCATCGAGAATCCGCTTGTGATCAGCGGTCAAGGTATCGAGTTTTGTCTTTTCTTCCTCGCTTAGCGAATCCTTGTCTTCGCTTGCGATGTTCTTGAAGCCGTGTTTGTCATAGTCCATGAGAGCCATGATGGCGAATTCATCGATTTCTTGATCGAGGATTAAGACGTCGATGCCTTCCTTTTTGAACTTCTCTAGCTGGGGGAGCATCTTGATTTCCTCCGCGCTTTTGCCGGAGGCGTAGAAGATGTCTTTTTGCCCTTCCTTCATCGAGGCGACGTATTCCTTAAAGGAAATGGGGGCTTCTGAATTGAGCGAAGAGAACTGGAGCAAATCCTGAAGATCGTTTTTCTTCATGCCATAGGTCGAATAGATGCCGTATTTCAGATAGTTGCCGTAGAGCTTGAAGAATTTGTTGTAGCGTTCTTTGTCGTTCTTTTGAACGGCAGCGAGTTTCTCGAGGATTTTCTTCTCCAAAGAGCTTTCGATCTTGCTCATCAAAGGCGATTTTTGCAGCATTTCGCGCGAGATGTTCAACGGGAAATCCTCTGAGTCGACTAAGCCGCGGCAGAACTTCAAGAAGTCCGGGACGAGTTCTTTGCACTTATCTTGGATGAAGATGCCTTTGCTATAGAGCGATAGACCTTTCTCATAGGAAGAGGAATATAGATCATAGGGCGCGTGAGCGGGGATATAGACAAGCGCATCGTAAGAAATTAGGCCCTCGATGTGAACGTTTAACGAGATGAGGGGGTCTTCGAAATCATCGAATTTGCTCTTGTAGAATTCGTTGAGCTCTGCCTCAGTGACGTCTTTGGCGTTCTTTTTCCAAAGCGGAGTCATGGAGTTTAAGGTCTTGTCCTCTTGGACCTCGTGGCTTTTTCCTTCGATTTCTTTCCCGTTTTCGTCTTTGTCGGGCTCCTGATGGCTTTCCATCATTTTGATTGGGTAGCGGATGTAATCCGAGTATTTGCGGATGAGCTCTTCGATTTTCCAATCCTGGAGATAGGAAGCGTATTTTTCCCCTTCGCTATCTTTCTTTAGGTGGATGGTGACCTTGGTCCCGTGATCAAAGTCCGCCTCGGCGTCTTCGATCGTGTAGGTGTCTTTGCCTGACGAGCGGAAGCGGTGGGCTTGCCCGTTATGGGGTTTGGAGAGAACCTCGACAGAGTCTGCCACCATGAAAGAGGAGTAGAAGCCGACGCCGAATTGGCCAATGATGGAGAGGTCTTCGGCTTGCTTTGCTTCCTGATATTTTTTGGCGAAGTCTTTTGAACCGGATTTCGCGATGGTGCCTAGGTTCGTCTCCATGTCCTCTTTTGACATTCCAATGCCGTTATCGGTGATGGAGATGGTCTTTTCCTTCTCGTCTTTTTCGATGCGGATTTCCCCGGTTGAAGCGGGATAATTCGCCGAATCAGTCAAAGAGAGGAAACGATATTTATCGATCGCGTCGCTCGCATTTGAGACGATTTCCCTGAGGAAAATTTCTTTGTTGGAATAAATGCTGTTGATCATGAGGTCAAGCAACTGCTTGGACTCAGCCTGGAATTCTTTTTCTTCTTTCATTTGAACTGTCCTTTCGAATTCACGAATAGTAATTTAGTCAATTATTTAGCACTGTCAAGCCATGAGTGCTAAATATGTATAAAACCCAGATTTCTTGCTGCGAATCGAATTTGTTTTTTTGCCATAAGCAAATCCAAAGCTCGCTTGATAAAAAGGCTTAGCAAAGCGATTTCAGACGCTCTATTCATTTGTTCTTCTTGTTTTTTGAATACCTTTTTACCGATGGCTTTGGGGAGTATTATTTTGCCGCTATGACGGAAAAAGAGACGAATAAGAAAGAAAACAAGCAAAGCAAAAATGGCCCCTTGAGCGCTAACAAGATTCACGCCATGTGCATCATCGGGATTTTCACCGCCTTGATGTGCGTGCTTTCGCCGATTTCGATTCCGATTGAGCCGGTTGCGATCACTTTGGCCACTTTCGTCGTTTATCTTCTTGGCGCGGTCTTCTCTTGGAAAATATCCGTGCCTATCGTTCTTCTGTATTTGCTTTTAGGTATGGCAGGTATGCCGATCTTCTCTAAATTCCAGGGCGGCTTCCAGGTCCTCGGCGGACCGACGGGCGGGTTCTTGATCGGCTATATTCCCTGTGTCCTTATCGAGACTTTACTCATTGGGAAATGGAAAAGGAAAATCTGGGTTTACCCTCTTGCCATGCTTGCAGGTACGATCGTCTTGTATGCTTTTGGAACCGGTTGGTTCTTGATTTACGGCAATGGGAACTATGATTTTGCTAAAGCCATGATGCTCTGCGTCGTTCCCTTCTTGCCCGGGGACGCTTTGAAGATCGCTTTAGCCACGATAATGGGTTTTCGGCTTAGGGAATTCATTGATTCCCAGATGGGCCAATCCTGGGCAGAAAAGTAAAAAAACATTAGAAAAACTTTTCCGCGGGTGGTAAAAAAACATCCGTTGCGAAATTAGTATCGACTTTTGTAGCGTAAGTGAAATCAGTTTCCGCTTTGGTAGCAACATCACAAAAGAGTTGTGACCAGGAGGAAACTTTTTTATGACCCAGAACTCTTATTTTCTTGAGGAAAAGCCCATCAAGCTGCTTCTCAAATTCTCCATCCCGTGTATTGCTTCGCTGCTCATCAGTGCGCTTTACAACATCGTCGATCAGGTCTTCATCGGCAATTCAAACGTGGGGGCGATCGGCAATACGGCGACTTCCATCGTCTACCCAATTATCTGCATTGCATTGGCCTTTGGCTTGATGTTAGGAGACGGCACGGCCTCTTTCCTCTCCATTGCCATGGGCAGGAAAGAGAATGAAAAAGTGAGCAAGGCCGTAGGCGCCGGCTTTTTGACCGCTATTCTGATTTCCATTATTTTCTGTGCGATCGGTTTCCCATTTATTGAGCAGATTCTGTCTTTGTTCGGCGCGAAGACGGAAGAATCTCTTGCCGCGGCGAAAGAATATTCCTTTTGGATTCTCGCCAGCATGCCCTTCTTCATTCTGCTGAACTTCCTTAACCCCATTGTGCGCGCTGATGGTTCCCCTAAAATCGCGATGATCTCTAATGTCTCCGGGTGCGTGTTGAATATCATTCTCGACGCCGTTTTTATCTTCCCGCTTAATATGGGGCTAAACGGGGCCGCGCTTGCGACCGCGATTGGGATTGTGGTCTCGTTTTTGATCAGCTTCGTCTATATTTTCAAAGCCAAAACATTCCGCCTTCGTTGGCAAGACCTTATCCCAGACTTCCGCCTTCTTTGGGAAGTGGTGAAACTTGGTTTCTCCAGTTTCTTGACCCAGATTTCAGTGGTCATCATCAGCGTCGTTTCCATGAACATGCTCGCCAAATACGGCATGCAGTCGAAATATGGGGCGAACGACCCTCAAGCGATTATCGGCGTCGTCATGAAGGTCTTCTCCATTGTGGTGAATATCGCTGTCGGCCTAGCGGCTGGCGCTCAGCCGATCATCGGCTATAACTATGGGGCGAAATCCTATGCTCGCGTCCGGAAAATCCTAGGCTACGTTTTGATTGGGACTGTGGGAATCGGAGTAGTGGCAACCGTCCTATTTGAGGCAATTCCTACGCAAATCCTAAGTATTTTTGGTTCTAACTCGGCTCAGCCTGAACTTTATATGGAGTTTGGAGAGAAGACGATGCGCACTTATCTTTGCTTGATTCTGTTCACCCTTATCCAGAAGGTCACCTCGATTTTCCTTCAGTCTATTGGGAGGCCTGTTCCAGCGACGATCCTTTCTCTTGTCCGTGACGTGATCGCTTTTGTTCCCGCGACCGTCTTGCTTCCTTTGGCGTTTCAGCTTGATGGCGTTCTTTGGGCGGCTCCTGTCGCCGACCTTTTTGGCATTGCCTTTTCCGTGCTTTTCTTAACTCTTGAGCTTAGCAAGATGAGAAAAGCGGAGAAAGATCAGCCTTTGCCTATTCTTTCTGAAACCAAGTGAAGCTAAATGAATTTCCTTTGGCGCCCATGCTTTTCAGGCAGAGGGCGTTTTTTATCAGCTCTTGCTAGATGGCTTTTCAAAAATTGGGCCATAGGGTTCGCTTAAATACTCGCCGGTGTATGGGCTGTATTGCCTTCTGTTATTTCTGAAGTGGACGTAAATAAACCTTTTTGCCATTTTTCCCTTCTAGATAGCGTTCCGTGAATGTGTAGATGGCGTTAAGAAAGAAAACATTACGATTGGGCCGTCCAGCAAAAAGGAAATCCAATCAGACGAAAGTAAGAGCTGACTGATCGAAATTAAGACGTTGTCTTAGACTACAATTTGGGATTTCGCTAAATTACTGACTTAAGGAAACAAAAAAGGCCAAAATAAACAGTAAGTACTACCCACCCTAGGCCACGTCGTTAACCTCCCAGTCCTTCATGACGATGTGGCCGTACTTGCACACCCACCCCCAAAAGGGAGGCTTCGCAACCTTATACTCGTTGCAGATATCCTTCTGTTGGCGACCGTTGAAATACTGTTTAACCAGGTCTATCTTGAATCCTTCTAAATACTTGTTGCAAAACACGTTCGAACCCCTGGCTAGATTGTTCGGAAATCCATCCAGGAAGTCGATTGCGGAAATCTTTTACGCATACGAATGAGCAACAAGCACTACTACCATAAGATAAGCCTGGTAGCGTTCCGTTTTTGTAGGTAAGCCCCACAATTGAGTCGCGGATATCATAGC
>CAVFEQ010000008.1:0-42845 GCA_963621535.1 Paludibacteraceae bacterium
GCATGTATTAGGCACGCCGCCAGCGTTCATCCTGAGCCAGGATCAAACTCTCAATGAATCCATATATATATGGATAATAAATTGTTCGTTATTCTGACCGGCTCGCGAATTACGTCTCTGGTTGTTGATTCTCAATCTGGAATCGACGTTCAAGTGTTCGTTGTCTATCTGTCTAGTTTTCAAAGATCAGCCCGCCGCGCGCCCTGCGCGCCCCGCGCTAGCGGGTGGGTGGGTCTCGCCCGCCCCGGGGTCTCCCTCGTGGCGTGCGGTCAAAATAATACGCCCCGGCGCAAGAGCGCGCAAGGGGTGTTTTGCAAAAATTTCAGGATTTTCGCAAACTTTCGATAAACGCTAGGTTTTTAGGCGTTTTTCCCTACCTTTGTAAGGCTTAATACGAGGGATTGTTCCTTTTTTCTTAGTCTAAGATCAAGGATTCTTTGACGATTGAGGCAACGCTCAGGGAGGAAAAATCCTTATTATCCTTCTTATATATATAAGAGAACTCTTTCCCGATGCGACTTGCCTCTTCTTTGCTAAGCCCGTCTTTCTTCGATTTCGAAAGGTCGTAATCTAGGGTGAATTTGTTCCTTAGTTTTGAGGAGAGGAAAGCCTCCCTTAATTCCTCATCATCTAAAAGTTCGCAGAAAGCGCGCATTAAGGCGAAGCAGTCCAAATGCTCTTGGGCGCGATTTGGGTTTTTACGGCTGGTAGTGGAGAATTCCCCTTCTTTCGAATAATGGTAAAGGGGGTCTTTCAAGGTAACGATCCTTTTGGCTTTGGCGAATGCGGAAAAGCAATAGGGCATATCCTCAAACAAATGATTTTTCGACAGCATGATCAGCGGTTTTTCTAGCAGTAGTTCTTTGCGGAACATCTTGCTCCAAAGGAAGCCACGGACTGAGCAGTCCATCAAGAGCTTTTTAATCCCTTCCTCTCTGGAATAGACCCCCTCTTTCCCCCTGAAAGGATAAGGGAACTCTTTTGTCGGGTTTTTGACGAAAAAGGAGCAATTCACGATGTCGGCGTCATTTTTTACCAGCGCCCCATGCATTTTCGACACGAAATTCGGTTCCAAATAATCATCCGCATCCACGAAGCCGACGTATTTTCCTTTCGCCTGCTTTATGCCCATGAAGCGGCAGGGAACGATACCAAGCCTTTTCTCATTCACAATAAGCCGAATCGATGGCGAGATTTCCTTTCGCAGGATCTCCTCAGTATCGTCTTTGCTGGGGTCGAGGATGAAAATGATCTCCATCTCGCCTTTGAAGTCCTGGTTTTTGTAGGAATCCAAAAGCCTCGTCAAAAAAGCGGCTGAGTTATAGCAAGGGCAAACAAGGCTCACATCCATATCGTTGCTATTATATAAGGAAAAGGCCACCTCTCGGCGGCCTTTTGAAGAACGTCAGTCTTTTTTCCCGGTGATCAGGAGCAAGAGATAGAGAACCCGGAGGAAGATGACGATGTAATCGCAATACATCGTGTAGGCGCAGAAGAGGGCCACATTTTTCATCCCGTCCGCTTTCTCGATGGTGCGCTTGATGTTAAAGGCATCGAAGGCGACGACGATCACTGAGAGCAGCAAAATCCCCCCAGAGATGATCATGTCGTAGAAGAAATACTCGATGGAATAGCCGCTGACAAGGATCTTGATGAGCCAGAACAAGGCGAAGACGAAGATCATCATCGCAAGCAAAGAGGCCACCATGGCGAGGATCCTCATCCCTTTCCCTCCCTTGGCGTAATAGCCAATCAGGAACATGCCCAGGAAGGAAGCGGAGGTAAGCAAGAAGGCCTCGCCGACCGTTTGGAAGTCGATCCCAAGGATCAGGAAGGAGCTTAGGAACACCCCCATGAAGATGGTGTAAAGGATATAAGGAACCCAAGCGGAATGCTTGTTTTTCGCCATGACGAAGGACATCACTAGGCCGCTGACGAGTAATCCCACCAAGGAAACGACCATGATGGTGATGTAACCGGTGGTATAGGCGGCCGCGATCTCCCCTCTTTCCCCAGCCCATTTAAGAACGTAGACGAAGAGGAAGGAAGTAAGGAAGGCCACCAAACCGGAAATCGCTAGGCCAAGGGCCATGTAGCCAAAGGATTTAGCAAGCAAACGGTTCGCGGGAACGGGGCTTGTTGGATTCTCTTGGAAGGAGGATTTCTTGGGGGAATCCCCTTGAGGATAAGAAGCGTAAGCCATTATTTCACAAGGTTCTCGATGAGGCCCTTGTAGGAGTCAAGCTCCAAAGAAGCCCCTCCAACAAGCGCGCCGTCGATGTCTTTCTCAGACATATATTCGGCGATGTTGCCAGGTTTTACCGAGCCACCATAGAGAATGCGAATCTTCTCCGCGCTTTCTTCGCCAAACATCTCCTTAAGGACGGAGCGGATGGAAGCGATGGTGTCCTCAGCGATTTCTTTCGTCGCGTTTTTGCCGGTGCCGATGGCCCAAATAGGCTCATAGGCAACCACGACTTTTTCTGCGTCTTCTTTGCTTAAGCCCGCAAAACCCTCTTCGATTTGCGTGCCGACCCAAGATTTGGTCTTCCCATCTTCAAAGGTCTCGAGGGTTTCACCGCAGCAATAGACCGGAGTCATGTTCGCGGCGAGAAGGGCTTTGATTTTCGCGTTGCAGGCAGTAGAGGTCTCCCCATTATAGGTTCTCCTCTCGGAGTGGCCGAGGATCACCCAGCTCACGCCGATTTCCTTAAGCATCGCGATGGAGATTTCGCCCGTATATGCGCCATGATCGTGCTCATTGACGTTCTGCGCGGCGACGATGAGTTTTTTATCGGCATTTTCAACGACGGTGTCCAAGCAGACAAAGGTCGGAGCAACGCCGACATCAATGCCGTGGCTCACCGCGAACTCGACCATATCCTTAGAGCCAAGAGCGAAAGCTTTTGCCTCCGAGGGGGTCTTGTTCATTTTCCAGTTGCCGAGGAGGAGTTTTTTTCTTGCCATGCTCACTTGCCCTCCGCGATGACGTCGATTCCAGGGAGGTGGCCATCATATTGGATGAGCTCAAGAGAAGCTCCGCCTCCGGTGGAGATGTGGGAGAATTTGTCGCTATAGCCGAAGATTTTCGCCGCGGCCGCGCTATCTCCGCCACCAATGACGGTGAAGGCGCCTTTGCCGGTAGCATCAGCAACCGCTTCGCAAACGGCCTTGGTGCCGGCTTGGAGAGCGGGGTTCTCAAAGACGCCCATCGGGCCATTCCAGAAGATGGTCTTCGCGCCTTCGATCTCTTTCTTATAGAGCTCGCGGGTCTTCGGGCCGATGTCGGCGCCTTCATATCCTGCGGGGAAGTTCGTGGAGTTCCCATCGAGGATCTGGACGTCCTCAGGGGCTTTGCCTAGATCATCGAAATCGAGGCCTTTGACGATGACGGTATCAACCGAGAGCATGATTTTCCCGGTCTCGTAGCACTTTCTCGCATAATCGAGCTGGTCATCTTCGCAGATCGAGCAGCCCACATCAATGCCGTAGATGGCTTTCTTGAAGGTGTAGGTCATGCCTCCGCCAATGAGGATTTTGTCGCACTTCTTGAGAAGGGAATCGATGACTTCAATCTTCGAGGAGACCTTCGATCCGCCGAGGATGGCAATATAAGGTCTTTCACTCTCTTTCGGGCTGACGCAGCGGCCGAGATTCTTGATCTCTTTTTCCATCAAATAGCCAACTGCGGTTCTTTTGCCCTCTTTGTTGAGGATGGAGGGGACGCCATAAGTGGAGGCGTGGGCGCGGTGAGCGGAGCCGAAGGCATCCATCACGAAAACGTCAATGTTCTTGGCCCAATCCGCGGCAAGAGAAGCATCGTTAGCCTCTTCTCCCGCTTCGTAGCGGGTGTTCTGAACAAGGAGGACTTCCCCGTCGTTGAGGCTATTGATTTTGTCGGCGAGATCATCGCCATGGGTCGCGCTGGAGAAGATGACTTTGACGTCTTTGTTAAGAGCGGCGTCGAGCTTTTCCTTCAAAGGCTTAAGAACAATCGAGAGATCGTTTTTCTTCATTTGCTTCTCGATGTCTTCCATCGTGGCCTTGCCTTTTTTGATGTCCTTCCATTTGACTTTGCCAAGGTGAGACATCAAAACGACGCGAGCGCCTTCGTTCAAAAGCTTGGCGATGGTCGGGATGGCGGCGGTGATGCGGTTGTCGTCGCTGATATCCTCTCCCTTGTGGGGAACGTTGAAATCAACGCGGACGAGGACTTTTTGGCCGTTTAAGCCTTTCAAATCTTCAACAGTAAGCATTTATTAACTCCTTTTTGCTTATGCGGACGTATTTTAGCACCCTAAAAGGGTGCTCCGTTAATAATAGCATCTTGAAAGGAATTCCCAACAAGTTTATCGGTTTCCCTATAAGAAAAGCCTCCCGTTTGGGGGGAGGCTAGGGTTCAAGGCCTAAGCGAATTACTTCGCGCCGAGGACTTCGCCGTACTTCTGAGCAAGGCGCATCATCTGGCAGGTGAAGGAATATTCGTTGTCGTACCAAGAGGCGACTTTGACGAAGGTGACATCACCGGCGGGGATGATCATGGTAAGGGTGGCGTCGAAGATGGAGCCTTCGGTCCTGCCGAGGATGTCGGAAGAAACGATTTCCTCATCGTTGTAGCCGAGGATGCCCTTGAGCTCGCCATTGGCGGCGTCTTTGAGGGCGGAATTGATCTCATCGGCGGTGGCATCTTTCTTAAGGAGAAGGGTGCAGTCGCAGATGGAGCCATCAGTGACCGGGACGCGGATGGCGTTGCCGTTGAGCTTCCCGTTGAGTTCGGGGATGACTTTGCCGACGGCCTTAGCGGCACCAGTGGAGGTCGGGACGATGTTAGCGGCACCGGCGCGGGAGCGGCGGATGTTGCTGCCAGCGAGGTCAAGGATGCGCTGGTCGTTGGTGTAAGCGTGGGTGGTGGTCATCGTGCCGCCGACAACGCCGAATTTGTCGTTGAGGACTTTCATCATCGGAGCAAGGCAGTTGGTGGTGCAGCTAGCGCCGGAGATGATGGTCTGATCAGCAGTGAGCTTGTCGCTGTTGACGCCATAGACGTAGGTCGGGATGTCTTTGGAAGAAGAAGGGGCGGAGATGATGACGCCTTTGGCGCCGTTTTCCATATGGACGTCGCCGTCTTCGTGGCTCTTCAAGCGGCCGGTGCACTCCAAGACGATGTCAACGCCATAGTCTTTCCAAGCGAGATCGTGGGGATCTTTTTTGCCGAGAACAGGGATCTTGTGGCCGTCGAAGACGATGGAATTGTCTTCGCTGCTGATGAGGTCTTTATTCCAGGTGCGGTGGGTGGTGTCGTACTTAAGAAGATAAGCAAGGGTGGCGGCGTCGACGAGGTCGTTGATCGCGACGACTTCGAAGATGTCTTTGCCGGCTTCCTTATTCATCTCATAGGCGCGGCGGAACGCGAGGCGGCCGATGCGGCCAAATCCGTTGATTGCAAGTTTGATGGACATGTTTCTTAGGTCCTCCTTAATGAAACTGCAGTTGGTATTATACAAAGTGAAAACAAGGTTTGAAACAACAATCAAACCGCAAAAATCGGCAATTCGGTATATTTATCCTTATAGGATCTCAGATATCAATTGGGACGATGCCCTGAAACAGTTTTTCTAAAGAAACTCCTAAGCCATTCGCCAGGCGTTGGAGAATGGTGATGGTGGGGTTTCTGCGGCCATTTTCGAGATCGCTGATGTAGTTTTTGCTGACGCCTGAGCGAATGGAAAGCTCGAGCTGGGAGACGTTCTTCTTCTTCCGCAAATAGGCGATGCGCATCCCTAACTGTCCCAAAAGAGACAAAGAATCGTCGAGGCTTTTATTTTTTGCTGTCTTTTGTTTCGCGTTCATATTCTTCTAAAAGGTTACGGAAAAGGTGATTGACGTTGCTTTTGCTCACCGTGGTGGCGAGTTTCTCAGAAAGCAGTTCCCTTAGTTCGTCCAAGCTAGCGTCTTTATGCTCCAAACGCAGCTCCATCAGGGCTTTTTTCTTCGGATTATCGAAATGCCCCCAGCCGTCATGCTCGACAAAATATTCAATGGCCTGGACCTGTTTTAAACTGGCCTCCATGGTTTTTGAGAAATTGGCCCCATCTAAATTCGCGAGGCGGTTTCCGATGTTGGCGAAATCCCTGTCCACGCGGATATTTTCGAACTTCAGGCAGCTGTCCGGAGCCCCAATCAAAACTAAGAAATCGGAAATCTGATCGCTCCGTTTGATATAAACGACATATTGGGAACGCCTTTTCGCGACCTTCGAAGTGAAATTATGGGAGGAGACGCGGTTAATCAAATGGGAGATCCAGTTCGCGTAGGTCTGGTCGCTTAAGGCGATCTCCAAATGGTAGTTGCTGCTAGAAGGGTCGTTGACCGAGCCCGCGGCGAGAAAAGCCCCGGCCAAATAGGCGGCGCATTGATCTGGAGTGGAAGTCAGGTCCTTTGGGAGTTTGCCCGAGAGGAAGTCGACTTGAAGGTCGGAAAGAATGAAGTCGGCTTCAGGAACCAAGCAATGGAACTTCACCCTTTTCCTAAACCCGATGCCCTTGGTGTAGGCAAAACGGGGAGTGACCCCATAGATGCTCCGGATCGTCAAATACAAAAACTTAGCGATATTGGCCTTTTCCGTGGAGAGGTCAAGTTCCTCATGCCCACCGGAAATATGAATCTCCCCCGCGGTTTTTGCAAAAGAAGAAAGAAGGCTCCTGATCGCGGAGTCCGGGAATTGATGAGAGGCGATTTCTTCTTTGACTTCGCCGGCAAAAGATAAGGTTTTCGGCATAGGAGACTCTTAATTACCTCGGCTAGTATACTAAGTTTTCGCAACGAAAAAAGCCCGCCCGGTTCTCGTCAGGCAGGCTTTTGTCCGAAGTCAGAAATTACTTGCGCTTTTTCCCTTTGGCAAGGAAGTTAGCAAAAGCAGGGGCGATGGCGAGAACGCCGGCGGCAATCGCGCAGATAGCGGAAACGATCCAGCCAGCGCCAAGAGCATAGCCATC
Source organism: Paludibacteraceae bacterium (assembly GCA_963621535.1). Lineage (GTDB taxonomy): Bacteria > Bacillota_I > Bacilli_A > RFN20 > CAG-826 > Alloenteromonas. The sequence continues at coordinate 6,996 of CAVFEQ010000008.1, forward strand.
AGTTTTATAAGTGTAATCAGAAGTCGACTGCGCGGCCCCGAAGCAAGGAATCTCGACGAAGATGAGCACGCCGGCGACGACAAGGGCGATAACGGCGATGAGATTCAAAAGGCCGGAGAATTTATTGAGGGCAGTGACCTTGAACATCGGCAAAATGGCGCCGAGAAGAAGGATGACGATAGCAACGATCAACAGGACAAACGCGATGACGGCGCTGACAGTAGCTTTGAAAGCGGTCACAGAATCAAGCCAAGACCAGCCGGAATTGATGATTTTGCCGCCGAAAATACCAAGGGTGCCGGAGATTGATTGCGGTTCGCCACCGATGGTATAGGTCATGGAGGGGCAAGCCAACATGAGGATGAAGGAGACAATCGCAACTATGGCTGCGATAAGACCGGAGAACTGTAGGATCTTTTTCATGGTTAAAACCACCTTTCGAGGGAAATTCTACCTAAAAGGGGCAAACATTGGGATAACGATTAGCCAAAATCGGACAGAAAGTGCAAAAAATGTCCGAATTCAAGATTTCGCGCCGTGTAAAAAGGAAATAGAGGAAGTCGCCGCGATCGCGCCGTCGCTAGCGGCGGTGACAAGCTGGCGCAGCTTTTTTAAGACGATGTCCCCGCAGGCAAAGACGCCAGGAATAGAGGTCTCCATATTTTGATCTACGCAGATGAACTGCTTCTCACTTTTTAGACCGAGGCTTGAAGCGAAGGAGGTGGAAGGGACTTCTCCATAAAGAGGGAAGACACCGTCTACTGCGTAACTAGTTTCCTGCCCGTTCTCCAAGACTTTAACAGCCTCCACCAAACGGGTTCCAGAAACAGAAAGAAGGGGGGCGTGTATGTGAATTTCAACATTTTCAAGACCAAATAAGGTCTTCCTGTGGGCCTCAACCGTTTGCAGGTCTTGTGGCAAAAAGAAATGGACTTTCTTCGCAAGCCCAGAAAGGTAAATGACGTCTTCCACCGCATGATCTTCATATCCGGCGACGGCCACGGTTTTGTCTTTGAAGAAGTTGCCGTCGCAGGTCGCGCAATAAGAAACGCCTCTGCCTAGGAATTCTTTTTCGCCAGGAACGCACTCCGTGCGGTTGCTCATGCCTGTAGCGAGAATGATGGATTCGCAGCAAATTTCCTCGTCTTCGGTGAAAATTAAGAAGCCTTTTGCGGCTTTTTTGATTCCCAAAACATTGCCATAATCAATGGAAATATTCAGGTTTTGCGCTTGTTTTAGCAGGTTTTGCGCTAATTCCGGACCAGAGATAGGCGTGAACCCAGTGTAATTCTCAATCTGATGAATATTGTTCAGCTTGCCACCCGGGGCAGCCTTCTCAAGAAGAAGGAAATTGAGGTTGCTCCGCTTCAAATAGATGGCCGCAGTTAACCCTGCAATTCCCGCGCCGATGATGACGATTTTCGTTTGTTTTCCCATAAAAAGCAAAAAGGAGGTTTTTATTCCTCCTTCTTATTCTCTCCTATTTTCTTGGAATCGTCTTCTAATTTGCTTTGCCCATCGTCAATCTCTGCGATAGGGGCAACGGGCAAGCCTCTGAACCGTTTTAAGGAACGGTAGAAAAGGAAACCATTCAAAACTAGCAGCACAAGGCCAAGAACGAAAACGAAGATATAGGCAGGAGCTTTAGGCCCGCCCATCTTGATGCCTCCATCAATCGTGAACCAAGCGCCAATCCCAAAGAAACCAACTTCGAGAATCATATAGAAAATAGAATACGTTTTGCTTTGATCGGGTAAGCCTTTTTTCTTTTCATACAACGCCAGAATCTGGAAGACGGCGACAACAAACACGCCAAGAAGAATGTAAATCAGAGAATTCCAAATCGACCACATGCCGTTGCTGCCCATATTGAAATCCGCGCTTCTCATGGGTTCCAGGATAATGCGGACGATGCCATACCATATGAGGTAAAAACCGACCAAATCGCCTTTGGCTCTTCCTTTTTCTACCGGCCAAACGGCAGGAATGAGTTTCGCAATCACGAAATATCCCGCGATATTGATAATCCCTTCTATTAAGAATAGGGGAACATACATACTCGTTCCCGATGGCATGCCGTTTGAAAAACCAGTTGCCATCTGATAACGGATCCAAGTGGGCAAAAAAGAGAATGTGGACATGCTCACTTCGACCCCATATACCTCATGGTTGAAAAAGTTGCCCCAGCGGCCGATTGCCTGAGCTAAAAGTATGGTCGGGACGCAGGCGTCAACCGCGAATCTCAGATCCACGTACTTCCTCTTTTTGGTCATGTAGACCATCCCGACGATAATCCCGGCGACCGCTCCGCCAAGGATCGTTAGGCCGCCATTCCAAATTTGAAACATTGAGAACCAGTTCCCTTTGGTGATCTCATCGGCAAAGCTCAAGCCATTTGCCGCGTCGCCTTCGAAATTGCCAACCACATACCAAACACGGGCCCCAAGAATTCCGCCTATCAAGGCAATCACGAACAAACTGTCGATAATCCCGTGCTTTTTGAACTCTTTATAGAAGTTATGATCGGAAATCTTATAGGCAAGCACCGCGCCTAAAAGGATGCAGATCGCATACCACGCGACATGGAAGCCGGAGCTGCTAGTTTGATAGTTCACCCACTGGAAGCCATTACCCCCAATGGAGAAGCCAGAAACCAAAGGATAAACAAGGTGATTCGCCACCCCTTCCCCAAGCAGCAAGAAGGCGCAAATCGCCAAAATAGGCAGGACGTATACTAATATTCCGTTAATTTTGGCCTGTTTCTTATCGAAATCAGTCTTGTAATGCTTAAGGGTAAAAGAAAGGCAAAACGCGCCGAGCAAGCCCATGAAAAGGAAGGCGCCGATAAGGGCCATGGCCACCTCGTCGCCACTCATAGCCCAAGAGCAGCCTTGTTGGATGCCGAGCTGGATCAATAAGCCAGAAGCGGCGAACAAAACGCACTCAATAATCAGATATAAGAAATCGTTTTTCTCCAGTTTGGAAGCCTTATGGTTTTGGCAGAAGGCCTTCATCTTCGTGATGGCGAAATAAATCCCACCCGCAAGGCACAATAATCCAAAGACAAGAAACAAGATAAACATGGCGTTATTCTAAGTTTTCTCCTATTTTAGGGCAAACAAATTCAGGCTTATGGTCAATCCGCCTTTTTCTTGAGCATCGAGCGCAGGTAATGCCCGGTAAAAGAGGCTTCGCATTCGGCGACTTCTTCCGGGGTCCCCGTCGCGACGATATTTCCGCCGCGATACCCTCCTTCCGGGCCAAGATCGATGATCCAATCCGCGACTTTAATCATATCGAGATTGTGCTCAATGACGATGACGGTATCTCCATGGTCGACGATGGATTGCAAAACTTTAATAAGCCTAGAGACGTCATCGCTATGAAGTCCTGTGGTCGGTTCATCGAGGACGTATATCGTTTTTCCGGTCGCTTTCTTCTGCAGTTCCGCGGCTAATTTCACGCGTTGGGCCTCACCGCCAGAAAGTTGAGTTGCCGGCTGGCCAAGCTCGATATAGCCGAGCCCGACTTCTTCCAAAGTCTTGATTTTGCGGTAGATCTGCGGCCTATTTTTAAAGAATTCGCAAGCTTCCTCGACCCTCATTTCCAAAACGTCATGGATATTTTTCCCTTTATAGTAGCAACGAAGCGTATCTTCGTTATAACGCTTCCCTTCGCACTCATCGCAAACGACGTAAACGTCAGGGAGGAAGGACATCGGGATGCGGGTGACTCCCGCTCCCTGGCATTTTTCGCAACGCCCGCCGGGCACATTGAAAGAGAAACGTCCCTTAGAGAAGCCTAAGGCCCTTGCTTCTTCCGTCTCCGCGAATAAGCCGCGGATATCATCGAAAACGCCGATATAAGTGGCAGGGTTGCTACGCGGTGTCCTTCCAATGGGCTCTTGGGTGATCGCGACAAGCTTATCGATGTTCTCAAGTCCTTTGATCTTTTTAAGGGCTAAAGGCTCGCTGGATTTAGAATGGGACAAAGAACGAGAAATCGCAGGCACCAAGGTCTCATTGACCAAAGAGGATTTGCCTGAGCCAGAAACCCCGGTGATCAAAACGAATTTCCCAAGGGGCACTTTGACATTGATATTTTGAAGGTTATGGCAAGAAGCACCGACGATCTCGATGAATTTGCCGTTTCCTTTTCTTCGTGTCTTAGGCACTGCGATGGCTTTTCTACCGGAAAGATAGGCCCCCGTCACGGATTCAGGGCAGGATTCGATCGTTTCTAGGCTCCCCGAGGCGACGACTTCTCCGCCATGGACGCCCGCCCCAGGCCCGATATCCACAAGATAGTCAGCGGCTCTCATCGTATCCTCATCGTGTTCAACCACGATCAAGGTATTCCCAAGGTCACGCATCTCCTTAAGGGTCTTGATCAGCTTATCGTTGTCCCTTTGGTGAAGCCCGATGGAGGGCTCATCCAAAACATAAAGGACCCCAGAGAGGCGGGAGCCGATCTGCGTAGCCAAACGGATGCGTTGGGATTCGCCCCCGGAAAGAGTCATCGCGTAGCGAGACAAAGAAAGGTAATCCAGGCCGACATTGACCAAAAAAGAGGCCCGATTTGCAATCTCTTTCAGAACCAGATCGGCAATTTGGTGCTGGTTTTGCGTTAATTTTGATTTTGTGTCGCTTATCCAGTTAACAAATTTGTCCAGGGACAATTCGGTTGCTTGATAGATGTTCAAGCCATTCACCTGAACGGATAAAGCCGCTTCATTGAGCCTCGCTCCATGGCAAGTCTCGCAGACGGAATCCCTCATGAACGATTCATAATACGTCCGCATCCAATCCGAGGTCGTCTCACGATAAAGCCTCTCGATCCTCGTCTTCGCCCCTTCAATGTAGCCATGACGGTTCATCTTATTGCCATTGACCGAAGTAAGCGTGTAGGAAAGGGGCTCTTTTGACCCATAGAGAACGATGTCTTTTTGGCTTTGGCTAAGCTTGTTCCATGGTTTGTCCAAAGGAATCTTGTAAAGAGAGCAGAGGTATTCGAATTCTTTCCATTCGAGATTAGTGGTGTTCACGATATTGGCGAAGTAGCGGATCGCGCCGTCTTCGATGCTTTTTTGCTCATCAGGAATCAGCAAATCAAGCGCGGCCTCCCTTTTGATGCCTAGGCCATGGCAATCAGGGCAATAGCCTAATGGGGCATTGAAGGAGAAAAGGCGCGGCTCCAAACTGGGGATAGAGAATCCGCATTCGGGGCAAGAATGGTGGGAGGAGAAGAGCTTTTCTCCTTCTTGGGCAAGCACGATCAAATAGCCATGCCCCCAGTCCAGCGCAAGTTCAACATCCTCGGAAACGCGTTGACGTATCCCCTCTTTTATCACAATGCGGTCAATGACGACCTCGATATCGTGACGTTTGTTCTTCTCTAGGGGCTTAACATCCTCCATCAAGAGGACCTCCCCATCGACCCTCAGGCGGACGAACCCTTGCTTCTTGAGTTTCTCAAGGGTGTCGGCGTGAGTTCCCTTCTCATGCTTCACCACCGGGGAAAGAATCTGGATCTTGCTGCCTTCAGGGTAAGAAAGAATCGCATTCGTCATCGCTAAAGGAGAAAACGCCGTGATGGGCTCATGGTGATGGGGGCAATAAGGCACGCCAACGCGCGCATATAAAAGGCGAAGGTAATCGTAAATCTCCGTCACCGTCCCCACCGTAGAACGGGGGTTATGCGAGGTGGATTTCTGATCGATGGAGATTGCAGGGGAAAGGCCTTGGATCTCATCGACGTCCGGTTTTTCAAAGCCGCCCAAAAACTGCCTTGCGTAGCTAGAAAGCGACTCCATATAACGTCTTTGCCCTTCGGCGAAGATCGTGTCAAAAGCCAAAGTGGATTTCCCTGATCCAGAAAGTCCGGTGAACACCGTCAAAGACCCCTTAGGGATGTCCACGTTCACGTTCTTAAGGTTATTCTCCCTGGCCCCACGGACCATGATCCAATTCTTCGAGTTTCTCTCTTCGTTCATAACGAGAGGATTATACAAGCCAGGCAAAACGGGAGGTAGAAAAGCGCTCCAGAAAGGGGATTTTCAAATAATGTAGCAAAGTCGGAAGAGGTGAGTATAATAACCATCGCCGGGACGTAGCACAGCTTGGTAGTGCACTACCTTGGGGTGGTAGGGGTCACGGGTTCGAATCCCGTCGTTCCGACCATTAAAATTCAGCGGATAATTGAACGTTATCCGTTTTATTTTGCCCATTTTCGAGGCAACGTATCGCAAGCGTAAATTTCGTCCCATTCGAACAAATTCGGATGGAATCGGATTAGGTTTTTATCTTCTAAGGCAGTAGCTTTTTTCATGTAATTGGCGAAGATGTACGCCGCTTCTTCAAAGACGTTTCGCGTCGTTGACCTTAAGAAGCGTTCAATATCTCTCTCCATGGACCTCTAAGTATCAGCTGGTCTCTAGCAAAAGGGAAATGGGGTTATGCACGAATAGTTTCATCCACCCCGCATCAGGATGCCATCTTATGTGGGCTGTTCTTTCTTTGGTCTCGCCTAAGGATGGCTTTGCTCAGATGAGGGGACACTATCTTTGTTGAGCTCTTTCTTCATTTTCCTAAACCCGTAAATCAAAAACGGAATGGTGAAAGCAAAAGAGGCCAAATCGCCGGCCATCTGGGTGAGGCAAAGGCCGCTCCTGCCTAGACCCGCCCCCAAAGCGAAGAGGAAAGGAACATAGAAAAGGCCGCTTCTAGAAGCCGAGACCAAGGTGGCGGGAAGCGCGTAATTCACCGCCTGTAAGAACATCCCCGAAACCGTCGTGAACACGGAGAAAGTGAAGGCAAGGCAAGAAAAACGAAGGGTTTCTGCGCCGATTTCAATCAGCAAAGGGTCTTCTTTCCGGAACAAGGCAATAATATTCGGCGCAAGGAAATAGCCTAGCAAGGAGACCACTAAGGCATATCCGCTTCCCACGCCAACCGCAAACCAAAAAGCCTTAATGACCCTCTCTGGCTTCTTCGCCCCATAGTTAAAGCCGCAGACAGGCTGAAAGCCCTGACCAAGTCCGATGATGATGGCAGAGGCGAAAGTAAGCGCCCTGCTCGCCACGGAGAAAGCCGCGATCGCAGAATCTACTTGTTCTGGGTCCATGTACATCGCCGCGGCGTTGTTGAGGAAAATCGAAGAAAGGGCCATGAGGCCTTGCCTGCCTAAGGAAGGCACGCCTCCGGCGATGATCTCCTTAGCCTCAGACCAGTTCGGGCGATAAAGTTTCAGGCGAATCGCTATGCCGCCTCTTTGCCTTTCTAGAACTAGCAGCAGCCCCCAGGAGATGATCTGGGAAATCATCGTCGCAAGCCCGGCTCCGCCTACGCCCATATCGAAAACGAAGATGAACAAGGGGTCTAGCCCAATATTTAGCACTGCTCCGGCGAGGATTCCGATCATCGCCATCGCCGCATTCCCCTGAAAGCGCATCAGATTATTAAGGACCAGGGAGGTCATGATAAAAGGCGAGGAAATGGCTATATAGAGGAAATAGGAACGTGCATCGGGCAAGATGGTCTCCGTCGCCCCCATAAGACGCAGGAACGGGTCCATGAAAATCAGGCCTATCGCCATGAAAAGCAGCCCGGCGATGAAGCAAGAAACAAAACCGTTCGCGGCCATTGATTCAGCTTTCCCTTCCTCTTTCGCGCCCAAGGCCCTGGAAATGAAGTTGCCCGCGCCATGGCCAAAGAAGAAAGCAAATGCCTGAATCAAGGACATATATGCAAAAACAACCCCCACCGCGCCGGTGGCTTGGGTGGATATCTTCCCCACGAAAGCCGTATCAGCCAGGTTATAGATGCTCGTGATCAAAACCGAAACGATGGAAGGCAAAGCCAAACGCGACACAATTGCGGGGATTTTGCCCTTCGTCATCATCTCATACTTGCTTAGCGTGGCTTTCATGGTGAGTAGTTTATACCAAAGCCCGTAAAAAGACGCCTCGTTCCGCTGGCGTTTATCAGGGGTTCTCCGTTTTGCCTTCCGCGAGAAGAAATTGCTTTGGAGACAAAACCTCGATTGGCGAATTTGAATAGTTTTTGAGATTCCTTGTCACAATAACGTCCAGCTGGCCGAGGAAAATGGCGAGCAGCGCCAAGGAAGCGACGCGGAGATGATGCTAAGCCTGGAGCTGTCATTCTTCCCAGGAGGCCACCACCCAGCAGATACAATTTCCTGGTCAAAACAAAAATAGGCCGCTTGGGCGGCCTATTTTCCATACCAACTAGGTTTTATGAAATCGGTTTGCCGAATTTTCAAATAGCAGTTGATGAGGAATCAGCCCTTATTTGGAAAATCAAGGTATCGTCGGCTGAATAGACCACGTAAGAGAGAGTGACGCCATCCGCTTCATATTGGATGATTTGGCAATCATAGGTTACGTCAATGTACTCATCGGGCTGAATCTTGCCCGTTCCCCAGCCTTCGCCAACAACCTCAAATCCTTCTGGAATGAGATGTTCAACGATAAGCGTTTTCAAGGAATCCATGGTCAAGCCTTCCACGAAGCCGCAATTCATTTCCATCCAGTTCCCAGACTCGTCATGGTTCGCGTAATGCTCATCACCGCCACCGATTGGCATATAGATGTTGAGCAAATCCGCCACGGCATCAACCGCCGAGGCCGAAGTGTAGGGGGTTCTTTCCGCAACAGTGACCTTTAACGTAGCGGTGCGCGGATCGCTATCAGGCACGTTCATCGTCGCGGTGACAGTAACCACCGTGCCGACGACCGCGTCTTCGGCGATGCTGATTGTCCCTTTCTCATCGACGCTCACTTTTCCTGTGGTATCGTCGCAAGAATAGACAACATCGTAGGGCAGCATGTCGATCTGCAAATCAGAAGCAGTGGTCGTCCCTAAGCCAAGAGTTAATTCACTCTTTGCAAATTCAAATACCGGCGTATGGGGCTTTTTGCTGCCTGGCGCAATGTTGATTGAGGTTGTTTTATCAGACGTATACATGTATACGGCCAAAGAGCCAGTGGGGTCTTCAAATTGAGCAGGACCATTTGAGGTATCCAAATGCCAGCCCGCTTTGTAAAGAACATCGTAATAAGCGTCATAAACCTTTTTATCGGCGTCGAAGAATTCGAGGAAAACAGCCATCTCTTCCATCGCGGTTTTGGTCGCGCTTTCTTTGACTTCGTCCGGATCGGAAGTATCGATTCCCAACCAGTCGGCGTTTTCATAAATGTAATCGGTCCAATATTGAACGCGCTCATCAAGATCATCCACGACGTGGTATCTGACTTGTTTTCCGGTGTCGGGTATGTCTTCGAACACTGGGCAAGCGACGTTGATGTCGAATTTATTCAAGAAAGAGGAAATGGCATTGCTAGGCCAGGAAGAAGAATAAGAAGAAGAGGGTGCGATATTGGCGAATACCAAGAGGACGCCTTCTAGATCCCAGTTTTCGTTGTAGGAGTTTTCGACATACACGCTTAAGCTTTCCTCCCAGTTGGTATAAAGCCCAGTAACGTTGGAATCTTCCTTATAGCCAGCGTCAATCAAATCAGCGATGTAGGCGTAGCAAGGATCGTAAAGATCGTCAGGATCGGTCTTGGCCACGGTCTTGGCCAAAATATAAGCAACGCCGTTCTTCACATAATATTCATAGGAAGAGATGTGGTCAGAGGATTCTAATGGAATGGCTTTTGTTCCGGCAGCGGTCTCGATATCGGCCAGGATTTGCGAGGGCCAGGTCTCCGATTTGTCTTTTTTAGGGACGTAACGGAATCTGAACAAGTTGCCGTTAGAATAATTCAGCGCCGCGATGATCGATGAACCGTTTTCAAGGGTCTTGGTTAAAACGTATCCCGCGTTCGCTTTGCTTTCTTCTTCGTTGAGAATGAAACCGTCCTTCACCAAAACGTCGGCATACTCTTTACGCAAATCGATCGCGCAGTAATCGAACAAAGAAACGATATCGTCGCTAGAATGCCCGGTGCTGTAATCCGATCCCATTTTCATGAACGGCAAGGTGTAATTCAAGCCGTCTTCGAAGTTGGCTTTATCCTTTTCCGACCACGACGTTTCCTCGGTCAAAGAAGAGCTGAGGTTGTTGTAGCACCAAATAACGTTGCCGGATTTGAGCTCGCCCCCTCCTTCATCAAAGAAATAGGCGATGTCATATCCTTTACCATCGTTTGTTTTTATTGATTCAACGAATTTGGTGCCATAGCCATCATCTCTAACGGCGTTGCCCGAATAGTCCTTGACGACATTCCACTCAGCAAACTCCAATAACTCATAGTAGCTTTCCAAGGTAAAGGAGGGCGATTCGTCGTAAATTTGTAGATATTTCGATCCGTCATTGCTCTCTTTTTCCAAGAAAGAGATGTCGCCGGTAAGCTTGCCTTCAGGATAGGGTAGAATCTCGCCGCAATATTGCTGCATCAAGGTTTTGAGCTCTTCGCTCCACCCGCCGACATCGATCGAGGAAGATGAGTCCACGCTGTCCTCTTGGCTTGAGGAAGATTGGTCCACGCTGTCCTCTTGGCTCGAGGAAGGAGAGGGCTCAGTGGTGGTGCAGGCCGCTAACATTGTCGTTAGGGCCAAAGGAATGAGGATTAAGGATTTTTTCATTGGTTAGTTCCCTTTATTAACGACGGATATCATCTTACGATTCAAGGAATTGTCAATTGAATTATGGTTTGATTAAAAGATTGTTTCTTTCATAAATCGTTTGGCAATGGTTTGGCTTTTTTAGGCTGTTTTGCTTATCGCTTTGCAAGGGTGTTAGGCAGCCGCTCCTTAGGTTGCCATTTTATTTAGAGGGCAGTGAGATATCAGATTTAAAACGATGGACTTACCCCTTTTCAAATCAAATAGCTTCTTATAGGCGAAGGAAAACTACCGATTTGTGTTGTAAGTAATCAGCCAATCAAAGTTGTTTTCAATAAAACAGTCTTCATTAGGATCTGGGTGGTAATCGCTTTTCAAAGTGGTTTCCTTGAATTCGCCAATTTCCACATCATTATCCACGTAATTCAAAATAGCTTTTTTCAAATATTTGGCGCGGCCAAGCATATGGGAGTGATGAAGCTGCGATAGTTCAAGGCCGAACGCTTGGTTTTCTTGAAGGTAATAGGCATCGAAAGTTTCGCAGAAAGCGGATAGAAGTTTGATGTATTTGCTCAAATCTCCAGACGCCAACGCCTTCAAGGCGGCTTTGTCTTTGCTTAAATAAGCCTCTTTGACCGCTGCGCCAAGATGCAGCTTCACGGCGAGGATTCTCGCGTAATCCCCAATCATGTTGAAATATAGTTTGAAGTAGGGATCGGATACCTTTTTCCCCAGGCGATGGTATTTCAAGCTCAAGGAAGAATACCTCGCATTCGTTTCTTTTGAAGCGTACAAATCGTAATTGCCAAGAAGCAGATCACTATAAAAAGCGATGTAAGAAGTGCTGTTATGGTATTTGGTCCGGTCGTGATTATAAGGGTTGTTCAACAGGTCGAGGCTCAAAAGCTCATCAAAGCCAACCCCAACGATTTCTTTGAACTTTCTTTTGTTTAGCCTTGCTCCAACAGGATGATTTTGATTGACTTCTGCGGCTACATAAAGGCTTGGCAAAACGGAAAAAATAGAGGAAGGAATGCCGAAATCCCCCCAAACCGTCACCATATATTTATCGATTTGGTTCTTGCCGCAAGCCTCAAGTTGCCTAACGATCCTCGGGATCGAGTAATCGTTATTGGCGACGTAGCTTATGTGTTTCCAGGCGCATCCGGCGAAGCCAATCTCCGAAGCGTGCGCTTTCATGGTTAGGATTTTCTCATCAAGGGCGGCTTCGTCCATCGTCTGATAATCCCAAAGCCATACCAACGTATGCTCAGGAAGCTCTTTCTTGACGTCTTCCTCGCTGATGGTGGTGCATTTGTCATCAAGCAGCATATCGCCCCAGATTTCGATTTGGAAATCGTATTTTTTGGCGATTTTCACCACTTCCTTCAAATATTCAAGCAAAAGAGCCTTTTTGTCTTTTAAGCCGTTCTTGTTCAAATACTCGCCTAGCCCAAGGCCGAAAGTCTCGTCCATTCCAATGTGGATGGTCCGGGTAAGAAAGGACTTCGACATGCTTTTGAACATCGCTTCCACAAACTCGTAGGATTTTGGATTGCCAACCTCGAGGATGCTGCGAGTATCCATAAAACTCCTAAAGGATTCGTGACGCCAAATGAATTCGAGATGGCCGAGTACCTGAATCGCAGGGATGACCTGAATCCCAAAGGTTTTGGCGTAAGCCTCGATTTCCAAAAGTTCCTCGTGCGAATAGCTTCCCCGATGATAATTGAAATAGGGATAGCCCTCGACTTTATAGGCGTCGGTAAGCCCAAGATAGAACTCCTGGTAGCCGAATCCCCCTAGATACGATATGAATTTCTTAAGAGCATCCAAGGTTGGAGAACATCCCGAGGAGCATTCTAGGTAGCATGAGAGTTTTTTAACTTTGTTCATATCCTCAATGGCCTTCCATGACGTATTCAAGCAATTCATCGAAATTGACCGTGGCCAGCCCAATATGCTTGTCGGCGCACCCATAATAGATGTAAAGAACGCCGTCTTTGACCACCGTCCCGGTGGGGAAGACGCATCCATCGTAAATCCCAGCAAGCTCGAAAGGCTGATCCGGCTCCATGATCCAAGAGGACGTTTTGGCGATGATTTTCGTGGGGTCAAGAAGATCCAAGATGCACGCCCCCACGCGATAGATCCCTTTTTCGTCCACGCCATGGAAGAGGAAGAACCAGCCATATTTGGTTTTGATGGGCGGAGTTCCAGCGCCAATGCGCTGAACCTGCCAATGGTTCTCGCCGGTGAAAAGCAACTGAGGCTTATCGAAGCTCAGCAAGTCTTCGCCGCTGCTGATCCAGATGCTGGGCATCTTGATCCCCTCGACATTTTTGAACTTAGGACGAATGAGCATGAAATAACGGCCGTTGATTTTCTCAGGGAAAATCACGACGTCGCGATCATCGACATCCCCTTCCGTCAAGCGTCCAAGCCTTTGCCACGTCAAGAAGTCTTTGCTTGCGGCCAAATAGGTAATCGTCACGTTGCTTTTAGCAAACTCGGGCAAATCTGGAGTATGGACATCGCCGGGAGCGATGTATATCGGAGGGAAAGGCCATTCGGGCAGCCAATAGGGGCCGGGAGCGTAGCACCTAGCGGCGTAGGTCATAAAATAAGTCTCCCCAATTTTGACGATTCGCGGGTCTTCCACGCAGCCGCCTTCTGGGGTTCCTTTAATCGGAGAGAAAATCGGATTCCCCGCATATCTTTGAAAATGAATGCCGTCCTTGCTTTTGGCCAATCCCAAGCGGATGACATGGGCATCATCAAGCCCGGCGGCGCGATAGACCATGACAAATTCCCTGTTAGCATCGTCATAGACCACGGCGGGATTCAAAACGCATTTCTCTTCAAACGCGCTGCCTTCCAAAGGCGAAAGTATCGGATTTCCTCTATATTTTTCGATTTTCATATTCATTCTCCTTTTTCGTTTAACAATCTTCATTGAACATCCCCCATAACAGAGGTTCCATCGTCCCTTTTTCTGTATAGGCCCTTCATGTAGATCTGAGGGTAATGGATGAGATTGATGTATCGGTCAAATAAGCTCAAAGCGAATAAATGGAACGCTAGGAAGAAGAAGGGGAGAACTAAAAGGATGGACGCAAGATAAACAAGAACCATGATGAAAGGGTAAACGATCATGGTAATCAAGCTAAACCCGTAGACGATCAAAGCGAAAATGGCCGTCCAATAATAACGGATTAAGGTGAACCTCAGGCTATTGGCGACGGTCTTCATAAGCGAGAGATCGTAAATCGTCGATTGGGCAGCGGAAAAAAGAATCAAAGGCACGATGATGGCGTAATAGAAGCCGCTGGTGATACCGGAGAGGATGTTCACGCCTTGATGGGTTTGCCCAAGCGGAGTAAGAGAGGCGGAAACGTAGGAAACCAAAAAATAGAAGAGGCCCGCGAAGAAAGCGCATAGAGCGAATGCTTTCCAGTATTTCTTCACCCCTGCGAAGAAGTCGCTGCCAAAAAGCACGCCCTCACCGAAGCAAAGGCATTTAATCACCCTAGAAGCGCCCGCTAGCCCCAAAGAGAAAACCACGAAGCAAAGGATGTTGGTCGCAGTGAAAAGAAGATGGATGCTCCTCATCTGATTTTGGACCGCGGAGGAGATTTCCTCCGCCGTTTTCCCTTGGCTTTCCATTTGGCTTCTTATGGCCTCCGCGCTGCCGTTCATGAACCCGGCCTCGCAGATGTTCGAGACGATGAACGGGATGAAGAAAAGGCACATCACCGCGCCAAGCAGAAACAAGGTTCGCCACTCGTTTTTCACGATGTCGAAAAACTGTTTCCTTCTCGAATTTGGAAGTTGCTCTACAAGAAAATCCGCGGCTGGGGCTTTTTTCTTTCTATTGTTCATCGCCATAGACCCCTTTCAAGAAAGCAAGCACCGAATTCGTCTTTCCTTCAAAGCCGAAATCCAAAAGATGCTCCGACTTCTTGTTCACGAAAAGGTAATATTCGCCTTCATCATCATAGGTGAGGAAATCGCTCAGGATTCCCGCCCCCTTCGAATAGGCCGCTAAGCCATAATGGACGCCCTCATAAGCGTAATTGCTTTCTCCATAAAAGGATGAGGACTCATCAAAGGCAAGGAAATTTCCTTTTAGGTCGTTATTAAGTATCGCCTCTTTCTCAAGGATTAAGATGTCGGCATCCTCTAAGCCAAACGTGGAATAGAGGGTGTAATACGAAGTGAGCTCGGGATTGATGTTGTTGATGACGACTTGCTTTATCGTTTCTTCGTCGATGAAGCTTTTGATTTTTTCTCTTAAAGGCTCAGCGTCAAGAGAGGAAACGCTGACGAAAACATTGAACTTCTGCCATTTTTTCAGTGCGGAGCGACTTTTCACCGCAAAAACAAAAGCGCCCGTCAGCAAGGCGATAAGCCCGCCATAAACAACAACGTTTCTTTGAAAATGGGCTTTGTAAGGGAATCTATAGTTCATCGTTGACTCCCTTAATGAAACGGTCCGCCAAAACGAAAAGGTAGGAACGACCTTCCTCAATTGGGCAAGGGCAAAAGGCGGAAAGCACATAATAGAGCCGCCTATCCTCGCCTTGCTTCAAGACGATCTCACGCACCCTGATGCTGTCGTCTAGAGTCAAGTCCTTTGACCCAATGGAAACCACTTCGGCCGCAATGCACCTTTCTTTCTCCGCCATAACGCTGTCGATATGAAGGAGATAGCGACGGCAATCTCTGAATTGGCTAAAAAAGAAAACGGCGAAAAAAGCGAAAACGGCGACGCCAATTCCGCCAAAGACCTCAAAATAAAGATAATTCTGATAGTTGCTCAGGCAAAGGCTGACGACGATTAAAGCGGATAAAAGAAGCAAATCGAAAACAAAAGAAAACAGGAACGCCAGAGTTCTTCTGTGGATTTGTCTTCGATCACTTGGACTGTACATCATCCCCTCCAAACTCGCTACTGACAAGCTGCTTCCCGATTTCGCTTCTAACTTCCAAAAGGCGCTTCGCCTCAAGGGTCTCCTCGACCTTCCCATCCCCAAAAATATAGACGACGTCCCCAATCGCCATGGCCTCTTTGACGCTATGAGTCACAAAAAGCGATGTCGTCTTCAATTGATAAAGCAAAGACTTTAGTTCAGAACGAAGCTGAACCCTCAACGGCTCATCGAGGTTGGAAAAAGGCTCATCAAAAAGCAGAACATCCGGCTTTTTGATAATCGCTTTGGCGATCGCCGCCCGTTGCGCTTGGCCAAGGGAGATCTGCTTGGGCTTCCTCGTCAAAAGATGCTCTATGCGAAGCAGTCTGCTCACTTCATAGACCCTCTCCTTGATTTCCTCTCCGCTGCAAAGGGTATGCAGCAAAGGGAAAGCGATGTTCTTGAAGACCGTGTAGTGGGGGTATAGGGTGATGTTTTGGCTCACCAAAGCAAGGTTTCGCTCTCTAATGGGGAGGTCAGTGATGTCGAGATCGTCGAAATATATCCGTCCCTTAGAGGGGGTTATCCCGCCCGCGATAAGACGCAGCAAAGTCGTTTTTCCGCACCCGGACTCCCCAAGAATCACATTAACCGCCTCATTTTCGAAGGCAAGATTGAGGTCTTTGAAAACGCCTTTGGCATTTTTGCCGTCAGAATACTCAGCGCTTATCGATTCTAAGGCGATTCTAGGCATGGAACTCCTACTTGATCAAAACGATGTCGCCGACATAAAGATCGCCGACGGTATCCAAAACTCCGCCCGGCACGCCCTCCGCCACGGCGCAGTACTCGAACTCGACTTTGCCTGAAAGGCCCGCGCAGCTGTATTCGAAATACTGCCAGCCACCATCGCTAGAGATCGTCGAGCTGGGCTTGATGAATTGGGAGGTCGCGTTCCATTGGACGCAGAAACCATATTCGAGGTCGGAGCCGTTGTAGAACCAAAGACCGAATTTGGAATAGCTCGCCACATCGGCGGAGGTTGACCAATTAAGATAAACCCATTTGCTGTTCCCGTTCGAACTGACTTTCATCGACCCCTTCCCGTTGGGGCTTTTGTACTGATTTGAATAAGAAAGGCTGATCCCAGCGCTCAATGAGCTGACCGCGGATTGGGAAACGCCGGCGGAATTAGAAAAGTTAAAGGCGGTCGTTCCACCGCTAGAGGCAGTGAGGTAATCGCAATAGGAGCTTGCGAGTTTCTCCAAATCAGCGCTTCCTGTAACCGCCCCCCTATAGGCGGAGTCGATGGCGTAATAAGAAGCGCAGGTCTCCTCGAGTTGAGTGTTCTCGCTTTCGTTGCTGAAATCCATGTCCAGATTGAGCTTCGCCACCGAAGCGCTCACGGCGTCGACCTTATCGAGGATGGCATTGTCTTCTTCGGTATATTGCGCCCCAAAATAGACCTTCCAATCATCGAGATAATAGGTTCCCGCGGTCTCGTTGATCAACACGCCAAAACCAAGCAGGTCATCATAGCTCGTCTCCATGATCAGACGAGACAAATTGTATTCGCAGTAATTCCATTGATTAGGCTCGAGGGCAAAATCAAGCGAGGTGACGGCGACGTCCCCCTTTCCAATGAGGGCGAGCGTCGCTTTCGCTTTCGTTTGATTCGCGTTGTAGAGCCAAAGGGAGAATTTGTCGATGTCTGCCAGATTACGGTCTTTGATCGCGCTTTGAGAGAATCTCTGCACAAAGTAGGAATATTCTCCGCCGAAGACGCTATTCATATACATTTTAAGGCTTCCCGAGCCTTCTTTGACGAAGGAAGGGTCCTCGTTAAGATCAAAGCGGCACTGTATGTTGTAGCTGTTGAAAGAGTACACGAGTTTGGAACGATAAAGATCGTTAACGTTGTTGTAACCGTTGATGGTCACCTCATTTTCTTCAACTTTTTTCTCCCCGGTCCCATTTGAGCAGGAGGCAAGCGTCGATAAGAGGAGAGCCATTAGCATTAGTTTGTTCAGTTTCATGATGAAGCTCCTCCTTATTTGTAATAGGTGAAATCCTTAAGGGTGAAATTCCGCGCATAGCCATAGATGGCATTGCTGGCGGAATCGAAGTTCTCAAGTTCGAACTTGATGCCGGTGACTTTTGCGAGTTTGTCCTCAGACTCCAAAGCGAAATTGTAGTGGTATCTTCTTTCCTCTTGGGGGTAGAGGTAGACGCTTCTTACGTAGGAGGAGGCGAAGCCGTCCAAAGTCAAATTGATGTTAAGTGGGTAATCGGTCTCGTTTTTGATGGTGAAATCAAGCGCGGAGACACCGCTAAGGTTGCTATTGGCGATGTCGGCGTAAACTTTAAAACGCTTGTTGGCGTTGGCGCTGCCTTTATCCACGGAAACCATTGAGCAAGACAAAGAGCCGTCTTTAGAAGAAAGGGTCGAGCCATCGCTGCAAGAGAGGCCTTCATCGCCTTGAAATGAGCTGACGCATCCTTTCTTTGAAATGTTGTAGCTGAGGCTGGTAGTCATGCCCACAATCTTAAGTTCCTGCTCTTCGTTAAGAGGAGACTCGTAGACCGCTTTGTAGCCTCTGCCGGCCTTAACCAGCTCGCTCATGGCGTTGCCATTGATTGAAATGGTATCGTAAAGGGAATAGACCTCCGTCTTCACTTTCCCCTCATCGATAGAGGAATTCACGAGCAGATTGTCATCAGAAACAAGCGAGGCGATGCGGTTAGCCACCTCTTCGCGTGCGCTAAGCACCGCTTCGTCGTCATTGACGTAAAGGGAGCTCGAAATGACGGAATCGTAGACTTCATTAAGAAGGGCTTCGCTATCAAAGGTGGTTCCGTAGTTCCTCTCCGCGTTCTTCAATTGGTTTTCGTAAACGCAAAGCAGGTCGTAATCATCCATGCCATCCCTAAAAGCAAGGAGGCGGTTGGACGGGAATGGACTCTTGCTGCCGTATTTTCTGCCAGGGTAGATTAAGAAGCCATCGCCCGGGCAATCGGCATTCCTCGTCGGAGAGGAGTAGGCGTCGATGAATCCGCCATTGGCGGCGTTGTTTTGCTCGTCATAGATGTTGACGGCGTAGTAAAGATAGCCGGTGACGTTCCTTCTTTTCATCGTCCAGCCCGTCGTCCTGTTTCCAAGGTTGTAATCATCGAGATGGAAGGTCGGATAGGGGGACTTAGGCCCGACGCAGGAATAAGTCCAAAGCTCGCCGGCACTATTGTCCTCGCGATTATAGTCATAGCGAGAGTAGTATTCGCTATTCTCAAGCTGAGAGATGTAGGGGCAGGAGGTTTGATTGAGCGTCTCGACAATCGTGGAATTGAACGTCGTCAAAGGATTCACCCTGGTGATGTTGAGGATAGAATCAACGACCTCTTCCCTCTTGGCGACGTTGAATTTCGATAGCTCCCCATCGGAAGTGATGCGTTCGACGATCTTTTGGAGAATCTGATCCATCGTCCCGCCTTTGGCGAAGAATTTGAGGCCCCTTTCATAGCTGCCTCCCGCTTCCGTGTACATATCCATTTCATCGAAGGCGGTAAGATAGAAATAGGCGTTTTTGACGTAATTGACTTCATCGTCGGAATGCAGAACCAGATTGCGGATGAAGTCATACATCATGCAAACGACTTGCTGGCTCTCAGTCAGGGACTCCGGGCGGTTTTTTGGGATATCAACCAAAGCAAAGTCCCTGGAAATATTGACGATGGGCAGGGGAATAGAAGAATAATTAGGGTTGGCTTTGACCATGCGCACCTGATTGTCGACGTAATCCTTCATGGTGGAGGCATTGTATTTGGAAGGATTTTCCACCACCAAAGCATTGACTTTATAATCGGTTAGCATGTCGACGTAGTTTTGGACGGTTTCGTCGCTGGCTTCGTATTCCCCGCCGACTAAAGCGCTGCGATAAACGAGGAAGGAAGATTTCATCGCCCTGGTGCCCTCATATTGGAAGCCCCAGACTTTGGCGGTGACGGGAATCTCTTTCTTGACTCCGTCGAAGGTGAAAGTCAATTTACCAGAATACTCGCCCCCGACTGTATCAGAGTCGGCTTTGATGTCGACAACGAAGCCCTGGTAGACGTCTTTCTGTATGCTGTTCTCGTTGCTCGAAACAGCGTAAGAAATCGGCAAAAGGAAATCAGGAACCGCGGTACCGGTTGGAAAATCCTCGACGTTGTCGAAATCTTTGTCCAAGGTCAGATATCTTTGGACGTAAACGGTGACATTCTCTTTGGAAATCTTCCTGTTGGATTTCCCAAGTAGATCGCTCACCTCAACGTCGAAATTCTTGATCTCTTTGTCGAAGCGGAAGACGATTTGGCTCGCTTCCGATTCGTTTTGCATCATGCTGACGGAGATTTTGGCCGGCAGTTTCTCATAATAGACGGAATGGTCCGCGTTTTGTGAGACCTTGACGGTGGAATAGGCGGCGAAGCATTCGACGAGGGGGTCTTTTTCCCCGCACCCCGACAGCATCGCCACACTTAAAACGGTCAGAGAGAGGAAAGGGAGGGCTTTGCGCGTTCTCATAATTTATTTGGCCCGGTTCATGTCGTCCTGGATGGAACTCAGGTTGTCTTTGATGTATTTGTAGTTGATCGTCATGATTTCATCGGGGGTAAGGGTGGCCATGCTCGAAGAGCCTTTGAGCATGGAAACGATGGAGCGCCCCCCTGTGCCGTTTTGGAAATGGAGGTCGACGTTCCCAAGGCAGAAGAATTTCGCTTTGCGCGATTCATAGAAGAAGCAATTCTCCTCAAGGGCCTTGATTACGCTGGCCTTGAAGGTGGAAATTTCCGTCTCCATCTTCTCGTATTCCTTAGATGGCGTCGCAGGCAAGGTAAGGCCGTTCATTGTCTTGCGGTAGCTATTAAGGCCTTCATCGCTATACATATAGCGGAGGAATTCAATCCCATTTTCCTTGTTTTTAGCATAGGAAAGAACGAAGCCTTGATGGTCCACTCCGCCGCCTAGATAGGCATAACCCCTGGCCTCGCGAACGATTTTCATGTCGCTGGCGCTTAATGGGGCGTCACTGCCGTCGACGTCATGGGAATCGACATACGAGACGGCTTGGCTGAGCTTTTCGTCCGCGTCCTCGTCATTTTTGATGGACATGCGGTTCACGATGCTGCTAACGACCGGCATCTTGATGTAATCGATCTCGCTTTTTGCGCCGGTGCCGCTCTCGTTTTCAAGCCAAGAACCATTGATGGTGAACACGGCGCTTCCGCCATAGAAATAGCTTTGGGTCGTCGTGAAATCAACAGAGGTCGCCGGGTCCTGGCGGTGGCCCTCATTCCCGGTAAGGAGTTGATCTATTACCTCCAAAGCCGCGGTTTGGCCATCGAAGGTGTAGAAATTCTCATTGGATTCGCTTTCGCCTAAGCCAAGGCCCTTCATGAAGTAATTGTTAACGGAATCCTTGCCTTCGTATTGGGCGGTCCAAACATTGACGATCGAAGTGTAATATTCCGCCCGGTCGCTATAAATAAAGGGATAGACCTGCCCGGATACCGGCAGCGACCCGGGATAGGTGTACTTCATCGCGTAGATCTTGTCGCAGAGAGCCATAAGCTCATCGGTCGTGTTGGGGATGTCCGCATCGGTGAAACCTATCCCGTTCCAAAGGGTAAGATTCCTGGCGATGCCCATGAAGCCGCTAGTCCAAGGAACGCCATAATAGACGCCATCGAAGCCGTAATAGTCCTTCATGTCCTGGGACATCTTCTCCCCGATGCTCTTGCTCTCGCCGGGATAGGTGTAGCCATAAACGGACTCGGTGATGTCCTCATACAAAGGAGAATGCTCTTTGACGCTCTTTTTGAGATAGATATCGCTTTCGAAGGACGACCTTTTCGTGAAGACGACATCGTAATTGCCGCCGTTGTCGATGGCGGTCGTGAGGGAATCAGCCCCGGCCTGGCCGTCGAATTCGCTGACTTTGACTTTGATTCCGGTTTTCTCCGTGAAGTTAGTGGCGAGATCTTTGACCCATTGGACGCCATAGCCCATTTTGACGACGCCGATATTAAGCCCGGAACTATTGGAGTTCAAGCAGCTGGCCAAAGGGGCCAGCAAAAGGAGGAACGGCGTGAGTTTGACGATTTTGTGGATTTTCATTTTTTTACCTCTCTAAATAAGGACTTTAGCCTTTAAGCCCTCCGATATACACCTTTTCCATGATGGTGTTTTGGAAGGCAACGAAAAGAAGAAGGATGGGAAGGAAGGACATCATGACACCCGCGAAATAGATGGGCCAAGTCCCGTTCCCGTTGTATATGGCGGTCTCGCGGTAGACATAAATGCCGTAAGACAAGTCTGAATAATCGCGCATGTAAAGGTTCGTGTACTCGTAATTGTTCCAATTGGAGATGAACAGCATGATGAAAAGGGAGATCGCGCTGGGCACAAGCATCGGGAGCATAATCCGGAAATAGATGCCGAGGTGGCTCGCGCCGTCGATGAGACCCGCCTCTTTATACTCAGGGGAGATCGATTTCCAAAAGGCGTACATATAGAAGAAGTTCGTCCCAAACAAAGTGATTTGGGAAAGGTAAATCAGAGGAGAGTTAATCAAAGGGAATACGTCGTTTGAGAAGAGACGGTATTCCGCCGCGCCTGCTCCATAAAGAGGGATGATCGAGAGAACAAGGCCAAGAGAATAGATGAATTTGGTAAGCCTGTTTTTGTAATGGACCAAAACATAGCACACGGTGACGGTGCAAAACCAGTTCACTCCCGTCATCACAACCGTCCTCCAAATGGAATTCCAAAGCATTTGCAGATAGTTGATGGTTGAACCGTTGAGCCCAGTGACCGTGAAGTTGGTGAACGCGTCGAAATAGTTCATGAATCGGAACGAATGGGAATCCAAAGTAAAGAGAAGGCCCTTCGTGGAAAGATAATCCCAATATTTCGGCGCCAACGCGCCATCGCCAACTGAATAGGTGTAATCCTTCAAGGATAAGACGAAGCCGAAAAGGAAAAAGGCGAGGACGTAAGCAGCGTAAAGCGCCAGGATGATGAAGGCGATCACGAAAACCGCCGTCTGCGATTTGCTGCGCCTTTTGCCTTTGTTTCTAGAGAATATCGTGTTTCCGCCGTTAGCCATAACTCACTCCTTATCCATGGTGAACTTCTTGACGACGAAGACGATGGGGATCGTGAATAGGGTCAATACCATGCCGATGGTGCTAGCAAAGCAAAGGTCCTGCGTGCGGCCAAGGTTGCCGACGACGTAGCGGTACATTTCAAAATTGAGGGTAGTCAAGGCATTGACGTCGACGCTGTTCTTCAAGGTCGGATAGAAGGCAAGCAAAGGACCGCTCGCTCCAAAAATACCCGTGAAAGAAAGGAGAATCATCGTGGAGATGGTGGGCCAGATCGTGGGAAGGATGACGGAGAAAAGCTCCCTCACCCAGCCACAACCATCAAGCTCAGCGGCTTCAAGGATCTGCTTGTCGATGGAATTCATCGCCCCGCAGAGAACGACGATGTTACCTCCGAAAGAGAAGCTGATTGTGTAGAAGACCAACGTGAACATCGCGATATTGCTATCTTGCAAAAAGAAAGGCTTATATCCGATGCCTCCACTGGAGCCATTACGAATCTCCAGGTAATGGAAGGGGCCGCCTAAAGAGAACATCTGGATGAAGAGGGCGATTAAAACCGTCGAAGTGATGATGGTTGGGACATAAGTAATGACGCGAAAGAACTTATATCCTCTGATTTTCTTGTAGATGAAATAAGAAAAAAGCACCGAGATTGGCAAGGAAATGAAAAGCCCCGAAAAGAAATAAATAAGCGTGTTAACCGTGGCTTTGCCCAAAGAGCCGTTCGGATCGAAGAACTCTTTGAACACTTTTGTGTAATTCTTCAGCGTGAAGTCGGCGAAGACACCGGCAGGATCATCAAACAACGTAATCGAGGAATCGGTTCTAAAAGACAAAATCAGGGAGTCGAGATGAACATAAAGCCAGAAAACCAAAAAGCCTATCGTCGGGAGAAGCAAGACAAGGAAAACGAAAAGATTGCTTGTAAATTTCTTTTGTTTACTTGCATTCCTCGCCCCTTTTCGCAAGGAAACCCTAGCCTGAACCATATAAATCCTCATTCGAGCGCTTTGCCTCAAAGCCGCGATTCTCTTCCAATGCCGCGAATAAGAGGTTGCTCAAACTTCCCGTCTAGGAAAGTGCTTTCATTTTAAGTTCACCATCGTTTTGCCGCAAATAGATTAAATGTTCCTAAATAAATTGTTTTGTTCCATTTTAATTTCAGGCGATTCATTAAATCTCGCAATGTTTAAAGGATGCCAAAAATCTCACTATTCACGGATTTGTTGCCTGCTGAAATTCTTGAATGCGTTATTTGGAAACGCTTTCTTCTTCGAAATGCGCGTTAGAAAACAATTATTGTTTTGTTTCATCGAATTTCCTATGATGTGATTGTGAAAGAAGTAACATACATCAAGTTCAGCGACGCCATCCCAGCATCGGATAAAAAAGACGAATGCCGCATTTTCTGTGGTTTTCATATCAACACTTTCGATTATCCTGAAACTCATGGGCATGTGGATTATTGGGAATTTACCCTGGTCACGAACGGGGCGATTGAGAACCGGCTCAACGGAAAAAGCCACATTTGCACAGAAAACACCTTGTTTTACGCGACCACCGAAGATGTCCATTCCCTGCATAAAACAAGGGAAGGCAATACGCGTTACATCAACATCATCGTCAAAACCTCCGCTCTTTTCCCGTTGCTGGAAGCCATCTCGCCCACCTTCAAAGACACTTTGCTCAAAGGCGATCATTTTCGCAAGGTCAGTAGCCAATTCGTAATGGATATCGAATCCATCATCCACTGTGCCAACGTCCGTTCCTCCGCTCGTTTGGAGACAAACGATATCTCTGAATCTGCCTTATTGCTGATCCTTCAGCACATCCATTTCGACATCATCAAGATGCCAGAGAACAAATCCTCCTTCATGAAAGCCGTTAACGAATTGGCTTTAGATCCCTCCTTTCTCCTATTTGGCGTTGCGGACCTTTGCCAAAAACTTAATTATTCAAGGATCCATCTAAACCGCTTATTCAGGCAGAATTTCGCCTGCACCCCGCACGAATATCTGATCAAGACCAAGCTCCATTACGCATCCAGCCTCCTTTTAAACAGCGAGATGTCGGTGAATGAAATCGCCTTGAAAGTCGGTTTCGCCAATTCTTCTCAGTTCAATGAGAATTTCAAAAAAGAATTCGGCATAACCCCGGGCTCGTATAGAAAAAACCCAAACGAAACGACAAATTAATCAGGCGACTCGCTTAAAAAAGGCTCTTCCTCAAAAGAGCCTTTTCAAATGTGTATTAAGCTTCGACTAACGAGGCAAGTGAAGCAACGACCGACTACGGCATCTCGTAAATCCTTAAAACATGAGAAATAAGTTTTATTTCTCGATGTAAAGTGGGGTGAATTTGTATCCGGCGGCCTCTTTGGCGTTGGCTAGGCCTATGGAGATTCCGCTGGCTTTTCCGTCAAGGAAGGCCGCGGAAGGGACGTCCACGACGTTCCACCCGTCCACGAGGTCCACAGTTCCCACGTTGCCCCAGGAATTGTCGATGTAATAGGCGCTGACGGAGGCCCCCTCCGGCTTGTAGATGGCGATCTTGACTTGCGCGCCCTCGTCGACTTCCGCCTCGCTTACCGGGGTGAAGTGGACGATCCAGGAGTCGCTCGCGTCGAATTCGGCGTAGAGCCCGTAGGTCTCATCGTGCCCCTCGGTCACGGATCTGATCTGCGTCGAGGCTTTGACCTTCCCCTGAGTCCAAGAGGTGTTGAGGCAGGACCATTTGGTGGAGTATGTTGCTTCTAAAGAGACGAGCTGTTCTAGATTTTGCACCGCGTCTTTGGCAGCGGAGGGGAGAGCATCGTAATTCGATCTTAAGTTTCTTAGTTGCCCGCCGTCCCACATGGTGAGGGTCTTCGCGCTTAACTCAGTGATTTCTTCATCAATTATTCCCGCCATGTCTTTGTAATAGGCGTCTTTAACACCGATGATCTCGCTGACATAGGCGCTGCCTTTCTCTTCGCTGTCGCTAGAGGTAGGGATGCCATAGCCAATAAAGGGGGAGGGGGACAGATACAAGGCGATCCTGAAATCGTCCATTTCGCTGATTGCGCTAGTCGGCACGACGAACTCCCGCCAAGTCCCCGCGGCTATGGTCGTCTCGGATTTCGTGGAAAGGACCTTGCCGCTAGAAGCGTCATACCAAAGGGTGCACTTGCCATTGATGAGGGAGACGTTCATCGGCTGAGGGGCGTAAATGGCGAAACGCACGGCGGAAACCCCTTCTTTGACGAGGCTCGCCTTCCTGTCGGTGCCATAGCTCCAGCATTCGCCCTCTACCTGCTCTTCATCGCCATTGACCTTCAACACGTTGCCGTAGGTTTCGTCGGAGGCGACGCTCGTCTTCGTTTTCTCATAGACATCTAGGCCCTCGGTGTCGACGAGCCTAGTGTAATAACGCTCGTAACTGGCTTTTGTGTTGTTGGCCTCTTCCAGCCACTTAGCAACTTCTTCAGAGTGAGCATCCTTATCCTTTTCGTCCATGTTCTCAATGGAATCAAGAAGGGCATTGAGGGATTCGCCTAAATATGGCGAATCGGAAGAAAAGGCCGAGAAAGTCTTAGCGAACGAGGCGACTTGCTCATAGGAATATCTAAGTTTATCAACGCTATTCTGCTCCGTGTAAGCGAAAACGGTACAATGCCTTTCTTTGGCGCCGTCCTCATGATAAGTCGGGGCCAAAATCTCCGCCCATTCAGTCATCTCATGTTCGGACTCTTCATAATGGTAGGAATCCCCGCAATATGAGCATGGATGCCAGTGCTTATCATTATCATAGTTCCAAACGCTCTTGTCTTCGCTATGACCACTAGCAGGGACGGGCTGGGTTTTCGTGTCCGTGAAGGTACGCTCTTCAAAGGAGACGCTAGCCTCATAGACTTTGTAGCCCGCGCTCTCGCAAGTCGCCGCGACGCTCTCCTTAACCGTGATATCCGCATCAATAGATACGGTATGCCCCTCGGCGGAGGCATCGCAGTCAGAACAAGCGAAACTCAGCGTAGCCGAAGAGAACTGCGACCATTCCCAAACCGGGTGTTCCAAATCATAAGCGTGGGTGTGTTGCTGCTGGCACGAAGCAAGCGCCAAAGAGGCCAATGAGGCCAAAAACAGCGACGGTATTCTTTTAATCATTCTGAATTCCTTTCAGCATTGCGCCTTGCCCTTATGTTAGCGCTTTCACAAAGACGATGAAAACATGGTTTTGTTACCTATTTGGGTAATGGAACTCGGTTTTAAACCATTTTATCTATTCAAAAAAGTTGATGAAAAGAATGCTGTTTACTGCTTTTGAAGCAAATGTTCGGAAATTTTGATAATTCGGTTTCGTTTTTGTCCTTTTGGTCGAAAACCGCGGTTTCGTAACATTGATTCAGTTTTATGAAAAAGGAGACACTTCCTTTTCGAAACGGAAACCCTGTCTTTATGATGAAAATGTTTTTTGCCGGGAAAACAATAGGGGAAAACAACGGGCACAAAATGTTTAAACAAATCATCGTCTCTCGGTTTCGAGACTACTTCTTTTTCGTCTCAAGGGCGTCTTTTTCGCTCGCGTTTAGCGAGGAAATGACCTTTCTCCCCGTTTCAAGCTCGATGTCTTTTCTCGCGTTATCGGCGACCTTGCCGCCACGCCTGGCGATCGCTTTGCTTTGTGAAAAAGTCGAAGGCTCTTCGCTTTTGGAGATCGCCGTCGTTGTGACTTCTGCGAGCATATTGAGGACAAGCTCGACATCCGTCATGTTATCTCTAAGATTTTCTTTCTTCAGGCCTTTTAGCTCTTTGTATTCCTTGACGGACATCCCGCTCCAGGCCTTCGTCATCTCGTCGGTCAGAATCACGTATTCTTCCCCTTCCTTAATGCCGCGTTCTTTCCATTCGTCGGTTAGCTTTTTACGCATTTCTATCGACTGCAGGCGTTGGTTGATCCAACCTTCCGTGTAACCCTTCGCCCGGTAATAATCCGCGCCGCGCAAAATAGCCTTCTCAGGATCGGCAATCTCATCGAGGCGCTCGCTTCCGATTTTAGCAAGCCATACCTTAAAGGGCTCGGCCTTGGGAGAGGGGATAGACTGAATAAGGCGCAAAATGCCTTTGGTGTCGAGGCAATCCGTCGTTCTGTTTTTGCCGTCTGGGGCAAGCATTTTCAACCCCTTACAAAATGTAAGGAGTTCGCTTCCTTCCTTTCTCAGGCGATTCTTCAATACGTACCAATAGTTTTTGGGATCTGCACTATCGGTCAAAACACTTACGACATCGATGACGGAGAAGTACCACTCTTCCTCATCGCCATTCCATGCCGTTCGCACTTTTTTGTTTTCAAAAATCTTGATCTTGTTATCCATGCATACTCACCTTCCTTTGCCTAAATCATATCCTAGAAATAAAGGGAATTCCATACCCTAAGAAAGCAAAATATTTTATTTAAAAAAAGTCTCATGGCATCTTACTTTTTTAGTTATTTTTCCCTTGTTTAATTTGGGTTTAAGCACTTCAAAAACAATTAAGTAGTTAAAAAATAAACAAGACAAATATAAAGAAAGCGTTGTTTTAGTTAAGGAGTCCATCGATGCCCGTGCGTTTGCCTCGATGCGCCTTCTTCTTTATGCGTTCCCTTGAGGTTCGGGATTATGTGGAGCTTACAGGCAAGAAAGCAAAAACCATACCCTTTGAGCGGTTGGGCTCATTGAGTATGGTTTTCGTTTTTGGCTCTAAATCAGTCTTGGTGGATCGCTAAGCTTATTCGCCGAACTTCTTGATGTCAGCCCAACGCTGCTTGGCGTAGGCCTCGCACTTATTGAGGAGTTCCTCGGCGTGCTCAGGATTGACGATCGGGAGCTGCGAGAAGCGCGTCTCGTGCATGATGAAGTCGCGGAGCTTGGAGAAGTCAGGCTCTTTGCAGTCGATCTGCAAGGGGCTCTTGCCTTCCGCTTTAAGGCGCGGATCGAATCTCCAAGTGGTGAAGTAGCCACAGTCGACGGCCATCTTCTCCTCTTTGATGGAGTTCACCAAACCGCCTTTGATGTGCTGCTCCGCGCAGGGGCAGTAGCAGAGGATAAGAGAAGGTCCATCATAGGATTCCGCCTCTTTGAGGGCCTTGATCGCCGCGGCGGGATTGGCGCCAAGAGCGATTTGGGCGACATAGACGTGGCCATAGGCCATCGCCATGAGGGCGAGGTTCTTCTTCGCCTCCTTTTTCCCGGAAGCGGAGAACTTGTTGATGGAGCCGGTCTGTGAGGACTTCGAGCATTGACCGCCGGTGTTGGAATAGACTTCGGTGTCGAGGACCAAGACATTGACGTCAGCCTCATTAGCGAGGACGTGATCGAGTCCGCCGTAGCCGATATCATAGCTCCAGCCGTCGCCGCCGATGATCCAAACGGACTTGTCGACGAGGTCGTTCTTATAGTTGAGGATGTCTTTAACCGCCTCATTCTTGCTCGCTTCGACGAGCTTGATGAGCTCGGGGACGATGACTTTCTCCGCGTCGCGGTTTTTCACGTTGGCGAGGTATTCGTCGATCTTGGCTTTGAGCTCAGGCTCGGCATCATCGGCCTTTTTGGCCTCATTAAGGGTGGTGCAGATCGCGGTGAGTTTCTGATCGGTCGCGATCCTCATGCCGAAGCCGAATTCGGCGTTGTCTTCGAAGAGGGAGTTATCCCAGGCCACACCATCCTTGCCATGATCGTTGACGAAGGGGGTAAGGGGGGTGGAGCCGCAGTAGATGGAGGAGCAGCCGGTCGCGTTAGCAACAAGCATGTCCTTGCCGAAGAGCTGGCTCACGATGCGGTAATAAGGAGCTTCCCCGCAGCCTGCGCAGGCCCCAGAGACTTCCATATAAGGCTTCTTGAAGCCAAGCCCTTTGACGTTGTTTTCAATCGCAGCGGGGAATTGGTTGGCCTTGACGGAGACAGAAGAGTAGCAGTAATCAGCCGCTTCCTGCTCAGAGCGCGCCTTGTGGGCGTCGACCATATAAAGGGCAAGATCGGCATTGTCGGCGCATTTCTTTCCCGCGGCGACAGCTTTGGTGTTGGCGACTTTGTTGGCCTGGCACTCAGAGACACAGAGGCCGCAGCCAATGCAGTTTTCCGTGGCGACGGTGATGCGGAATTTGAGGCTCTTGTCGGCGGTGCCGATGGCGGGCTTGAGATTGGCTTTGACGATCTCAGGGGCATTAGCGACTTCCTTCTCGTCGAGAAGATAGGCGCGGATGGTGGCGTGGGGGCAGACGAAGGCGCACTGGTTGCACTCAATGCACTTGCCCGGATTCCAGACGGGGACCCTGTCGGCGATCGCCCTCTTCTGGCGGAAAGTGATGTTCTCGTTCATCGTCCCATCGAGCAGCTCATGCTTGGTGAAGGCGCTGGTCGGGAGCTCATCGCCGTCGAGGCGGTCGATGATCTCGACGTATTCGTCATAATAGGTATCGCCTGAGTCGGCGGGGGCGAGTTTCTTCGCGGAGAGGTTGATCCAGTCAGGATCGACGGCGATTTCGCGGAGGCCTTTGGGGCCGGCGTCGATCGCGTTCCAGTTGTTCTGGACGATGTCCATGCCTTTTTTGGCATAGGACTTTTCGGCGAATTTCTTCATCCACTTCTCGGCTTCCGCATAATCCATGATCTTCGGAGAGAGCTTGAAGAAGGCGGCTTGGAGGGTGGTGTTGGTGTGGCGGCCCATATGGCATTCGGCGGCGAGCTTGTTCGCGTCGATGACATAGAATTTCGCGTGTTTCTCGGCGAGGAGGTGCTTCATGCGGTTCGGCATGGATTTGATGAGGGTCTCATCGTCCATGTTGGTGTTCAGCAAGAAGGTGCCGCCGTCTTTGAGGTTCGCGATCATGTCGAACTTGAAGATGTAGGTATCAAGCGAGCAGGAGATGAAGTCCGCGTTCTTGACGTAATATTCGCTGTGGATCGGCTCTTTGCCGAAGCGGAGGTGGCTGCGCGTGGTGCCGCCAGCCTTACGGGAGTCGTATTGGAAATAAGCCTGCGCGTACTGATGGGTGGCGTCGCCGATGATCTTAATGGAGCTCTTGTTGGCGCTCACCGTGCCATCGGAGCCAAGGCCATAGAACAAGCAGGAGGTGTAGTTCTGGGGGATCTTGAAGGAGTCGTCAACAGGGATGGAGAGATGAGTCACATCATCCTTGATGCCGACGGTGAAGCCAGTCCAGGTCTTCTCGGCGTTGAGGAAGTCATAGACCGCCTTGACGTCTTTAGGCTGGGTGTCTTTGGAAGAAAGGCCATAGCGCCCGCCGATGATCTTGATATCGCCTCTGCCTTCTTTGGAAAGAGCGGCAAGGACGTCAAGATAAAGCGGCTCGCCTTCCGCGCCCATTTCCTTCGTGCGGTCAAGCACGGCGATCTTCTTAACGGAAGAAGGGATGGCAGCGGAGAGAAGCTTGCTGGAGAAAGGACGGTAGAGGTGAACTTCGACTAAGCCAACTTTCTCACCGTTTTTGTTCAACGCGTCGACGACTTCGGTCGCGGTCTCGTTGACCGAGCCCATCGCGACGATGACCCTTTCAGCATTGGGATCGCCATAATAGACGAAAGGAGCGTAGGTGCGCCCAGTGAGGCGGCTAGCCTCTTTGAAGTATTTCTCGCAGATCTCGATGACGTGGGAATAGTGCTCGTTTTGCGCCTCCCTGCCCTGGAAATAGATGTCATCGTTCTCGGCTCCGCCGCGGGTGACGGCGTGCGAATGGGGGTTCAAGGCGCGGGCGCGGAACTCATTGACCTTGTCCCAAGGCATGAGTTTCTTCCATTCCTCTTCGTCGACGAATTCGACGTTCTGGACTTCGTGCGAAGTGCGGAAGCCGTCGAAGAAGTGGCAAACCGGGGTGGAGGAATCGATCGCGACGAGGTGCGCCACAGGGGCGAGGTCAGCGATTTCCTGGACGGAATTGGAAACGATCATGGTGATGCCGGTCTGGCGGATGGCCATGACGTCTTGGTGATCGCCAAAGATCGAGAGGGAGCGGGTAGCTAAGCTACGCGCGGCGACGTGCATGACGGCCGGGAGCAGCTCGCCGCACCATTTGTAGATATTCGGAATCATGAGGAGCAAGCCCTGCGAAGCCGTGTAAGTGGTCGCCAAAGAGCCGCCCTGAAGCGCGCCGTGAACAGCGCCGGAAGCGCCGGCTTCCGACTCCATCTCCACGACTTTGACGGGGTGACCGAAGAAGTTCTTCTGCCCTTTGGAGGCGAAGACATCCACGTTCTCGGCCATCGGGGAGGACGGGGTGATCGGGAAAATCGCCGCCACCTCCGTGAAGTAGTAGCTCTCCATCGCGGCAGCGGTGTTGCCGTCGACGGATTTCATCGTCTTTTTGATTTCTGCCATGTTTATGCAAAATCTCCTTAACGGCGATTAGTATAGAAAGATTGTTCACAGCAATCAACGAAAGAAAAAAGTTAAGCCCCCCTAATAGGGGGGCTGCTTAATAAAGGAAAGGGCGCAGGCTTTCGAAGTCGATAAAAGTACTTCTAAGGCCTAGAACAAAACCTAGAAGTGGTTAGAACTAAACCTAGAAGTGCCTAGAACTAAACTAAGAAGTCATGAGAACTGTTTTGCGTTTCTATGCTATAATTAGCTCGATTGGAGGCGCTAAATGACAATCGAAGAACTATTGCCTAATCTGAGTTTA
Source organism: Paludibacteraceae bacterium (assembly GCA_963621535.1). Lineage (GTDB taxonomy): Bacteria > Bacillota_I > Bacilli_A > RFN20 > CAG-826 > Alloenteromonas. Next base: position 39,292 of record CAVFEQ010000008.1, read on the forward strand.
GAGACCACCGAGGTTGAATTCAAAGGCATCCTGAATTTCGGTCCTTCAGAGCATGGGGAAAACAAAGAAATCGCTTGGCTTAAAACCCTTGCGGCGTTTGCAAACGGAAGCGGCGGGGATTTATTCATCGGGGTCGAAGACAAAAAACACACAATCGTCGCGTTAGACCATAAAAAAGCAGATGAACAAGTCGCTTTGCTTCATCAGCAAATCAAGCAACGACTCGAGCCCGTCATCCATTACGAGATCATTCCTCACCCATTAGGCAAGGGAAGCGATGTGAGATTCATTCTGCAAGTCAGGGTCAAACCATCAACGAACTTGCCCGTGTTTGTCCACGACAAAGGCGCTGCGCTTGTTTTCATTCGAGATTTCGGCGCGACAAGGCTCGCAAGCGTTGAGGAGCTTAAAAGTTTGGTGCTTTTAAGCGACAACGTCACATATGATGGAATCCTATCGACCAGCATGTATAAGGAAGAGGATTTCTCTTTGCTCCATAAAGCGGCCAAAGAAAGAACTGGGAGAGAGATCAAAAACAAAGAGCTCATCTCCATCGGTTTTTGCTCAGGGGATCTCCTTCTCTCAAGAGGGGCGCTCCTATTCAAAGACGACTGCGAATCGATTCTAACGAGGGTCGACGTCGCCTTTTATCCTTCGATTAACAAAGGGATGCGCCAGATCGTCGCTCCAAAGTCTTTTACGGGCCCGATTATGAAAGTCATCGACGAGGTCGTCGATTACCTCGAGAGCCATTCGGAAGTCGTTTGGAAAAAGACGGACGAAGGAAGAGTGAATCAGCCCTCCTTCCCAAAAAGAGCCCTGACGGAAGGGGTCGCGAACTCCCTTTGCCATAGGAACTATTACATCAGCACGTCGATTATCGAGGTCAGCGTTTTCGTCGACAGACTGGAAATCGTTTCCCCAGGCGCCTTGCTCGGCGTGAAGAGCATTGAAAAATTAGAGGATATCGCTTCCATCAATCCGCGCAGGAGAAACGAGGTCATCGCCAGAACCCTGCAGATGCTGAACTACATTGAAAACAAAGGCAGCGGATTCGAACTGATCAGCGAGGAATATGCGAGCGCCAACAAATCGCACAAGCCCTATATCAAATCAGACAGCGTCTCCTTTACTCTCGTTCTTCCAAACCTTAATTATGAGAAAGGCCTGATCGAGGAAGAGAACGATTCTCCGGAAATCTTCGTGGACGACCTCACCCTCTCGCAAAAGGACATCCAGATTCTTTCCTATTGCTACGCCAAAGGCAGAACCGTCAGGGAAATCGCCGCAAAGCTAGGGATAGCCCCATCCACTTATCTTAGGAGCAAGGTCTTATCCGCCCTCGTAAAGAAAAAATACCTCATCTTCCTCGATGAGGGTTCTTATCCTACTTACATCACCAATCATTCCTCCGTGCATTTAAGCAATCGCTAAGAGAAAGTTCTAGGGGTTAGAAGTAAACCTAGAAGTGGTTAGAACTAACCGGCCACATCGAAGGTTTTTTCCTGTTTCAAAGGTCGGTTCACTTTTTCGTCTTATTTTTCTTCGCGCGTTCCCGATAGGCTTTCAGTTCGGCGTTAACCAAGCGATGGAGGATTTTCAAATCCTTCTCGCTAAGGCGGGAGGAACGGTCCACCAAGCCTCCCGCGGAGGTCATTTTCTGGTAGACGAAGTCGTTGACGCCTTTAAATTCGCTGACCTCTTTCTTTTTGACCGCAGGGGAAGAAGGGGCTTTCTCTTTTTTCTCCGCGTCGAAGCCTTTCACGTACTCTTCGATCTGAGGGAGGAGGTCTTTGCAGTTGATGGAGGGATCCATCAGGATCATCGGGGAGAAATAAACAAGCTGCTCCCCGAGGACGTCAGGGTAAAGCCCGACAAGATGGGAAAGCATGTCCAAGGTGATGACCTTTTTCTTGCCTCTTTTCAAGGCGCCGGCGATTCTCTGGGCTTGTCTTTTGCTGGGCTTGTTCATATTTATCTTCATTATAGGGGCAAGGGGCAAAGAAGGCATGACTTTATTGACGTTTTCAAAGGAGAACGCATTCATGGAATCCGTCCGAAAACGGAAGAAAATCGTGCTGAACCCTTCTCAAAGCAAACGGGTCCATTAAAATATGACGAACCCAAAATAAAGGAGGCATACCCATGAGCAACAAACAACCCTTTCTTCTCTTAGTCTCTTCCCTCACCTTGCTAGGCTGCTCGCAAGCAGGGTCGAACGCGAATAACATCACCGTCCCGACCGGAAACGAGGTCGAAAAGGAAGTCGCCACCGCCCATTACGCGCAAGCAGTCGAGGCGATGAACAAAACGACCGCCTTTGGCGCAAACCTTGTTGGTGGGGTCAACGTTTCGCAAGAATTTAGCACCAAAATGGTTTCCGATGGCGTGACCACGGAGGCCTCCTCCAGCACGAAACTGAGCGTCAATGATATCTCCGCGAGCCTTGCCATGAGTATCGGAGACGATGCGAAGATGAGCGCGAAGGTCTCGGCGAATTACTCCTATAGCCGCAGCGTCACAGGAATCGAAGTCTCCGGCGATCCCAATGTTTCCCAATCTGGAAAAGCTTCTCTCGCCACTTATTTGTCCGATGGCACTCTTTATGCAGATCTTAGCGGGTTGGCGGATTTTCTAACCTCTTCCTCCGACTCCATTCCCTTAAAACGCAAAACCACAGTCCCTACGCAGGATATGAGTTGGGACGCTTACGAGGATTTCGTAGACGATATGGCGGAGAAAGCCTCAGAAAGCGAATACCTCCAGGTGAAAGAGGGAACCTATTCTCTCGTCTACACCTTCGATCCTTCCACTTTCGTGGATGACTCGGGCACGAGCGAGGCAAGCTGGAGCTGGAAAGGCGAAGTCAAAGCGTGGCTTAGCTTCACCGACGAAGGATTCACCGAAGCCGGCATCAGCGGCAGCCTCAAATACGAGAGCGCTTATTCCTTCTATAACGACGAGCCTTCTTATCGGTACGAATCGCAAGCGAAGATCGAGCTGGGCGCGAATCTAAAAGCCTCTTTCCTCTATGGCGACAATGTTAAAGTGGAAGAGGTCGCCGACCCTGATAGTTATGTCGACGTCTCCGTTGACTTTGATTGAGACGATCTTGATTGTTTCGTTTAGCCGTCAGCAATGACGGCTTTTCTTTTGGGGAAACGCGTTAGAAATGCTCGTTCCAAGATTTCAGTCCATTCACAAAACAGATAATGAATTAGAGAAACGCCTCGATAAGAGGTTGCTTCAATATTTTCTAGTAGCCACATTGATTATTGCCAAAAGCATGAGTCGTTAAAGGTAGCCTTTTCGTAAACGTAAATTTTGTCCCGTTAGAGCCTCCTGGCTAGATTGTTCAAAAATCCATTCAGGAAGTCGATTGCGGAAATCTTTTACGCTTGCGAAGGCTCGGTAAGCGTAAATTTTCTCCCATTCGAACCGATTCGGATGGGATCGGATTAGGATTTTATGTTCCAAGGCAGCAGCTTTTCGAGCTCCTCTTCCTTTGGGTTTTCCGGGATCTCGGTTATCAGCTTTTCCAGATACTCCCTGGC
>CAVFEQ010000009.1:0-6773 GCA_963621535.1 Paludibacteraceae bacterium
GGTTCCTCAAGCTCGTCGACGACGGCAAGCGCGTTTCCATCCTCAACGTGAAAAAACAGCACTCGGAGGTTCTGGCAAAGCTGGGGATAGCGATGAGCGTTACGGCCAAGTGCCTCGGCTGATCAAAAAGGGCTTATACCTAACTTTTTAACTTGTTGTGGTTAAATACGATTTTAAGATAATTTTATTGGGGTTTTGCGTGGTTATTTCTTGTCGACCACAGTTTTCGTTGCCTTCACGATGACGTTTCTTTGATAGACGCCGCGGGTTGCCACAAGAGGGTAGACCTGGCTGTTTTTCCCAATGATCGTCCCGGGGTTTAAGACAGCGCCGCAGCCGATTTCGACGCCATCCCCTAGGATTGCGCCGAATTTCCTTAGCCCGGTTTCGTAATCTTTCTCCGCGTGAACGACAATGGGTTTCCCATCTCCTTTTAGATTTGAGCAAATCGAACTCGCCCCCATGTGGGCGCATTTCCCTAGAATGGAATCGCCGACGTAGTTATAGTGAGGTAGGCTCGCGTTAGGAAGCAATATGCAGTTTTTGACTTCGCTAGCGTGCCCCACGACGCATCGCTTCCCGATATAGACGTTTTCTCGTATATAGGCGCCTGGCCCGATTTCCGCCTCGTCTTCAATGATTGCGGGGCCAATTATTGAAGCGGTGGGAGCGATGGTCACGTTTTTGCCGACTAAGACGTCCTCTTTTAGTTTCTCTAATCCCTGAGGGTTTTCGCGGATGATTTCCTTGACGATCTCTTTGATTTTAGGAAGGAGTTCCCAAACGTATGTGACTTCCCTGAAAAAGGGGAGAAGCTCGCTTGGGGTGCTTTCAAACAGCTCTTCGGGACGTAAATCGTATTTGGTCATTGGCGTGTCTCTCTTTGATTGCGCGTTTTATTTTACTAACGAATCTACCGTTTTTCTCTATCTGCGTGCAAGAAAGGAAACAGAAGATGAACCTCGGCCCGGTTTGCGCCAGCCCTTTTCTTTCTGTGAAGAAAGCAATTGAAAAAGCCGATCTCTCGACCGGCTTATGGTTATTCCTTCTCTTCACTATTCTCCGCAGATTGGGATGAATCTTCAGGATTTGCAGGGTTTTCGTTTTCTTCGACTGCGGTTTCTGCGTTCGTGCTTTGAACGGAGCAATGGCGTTTTTCAAATTCGTCAAAGGAAGTGATGGTCGCCGCTTCTCTTCTTGCCTTCCCAATGGTTGAGAAATCAAGAATCGTGTCCTCGGAGAGCCCTCTAGGGCTTTCTTTGATGGGGGAAGCCTCTTCTCCAGGAAGGTGGCCGTTTTCTTCGATGTAGAAACCAGCGACGCTGGAATCGGGGTTGTCCTTAATGTATTGCTCTTCTTCCTCTTCGTCTTTGAACCATTTGCTTTCTTTCGCATCGATTACTAGAGTCCTCGCGATCTTATCGTGAAGTGAGGTATGGTTCTTGGATAGGATCAAGGCGAGATAATCGATAAGAAGCAAGAAGGCCATGGCCATGATTCCAATCATCGTGCTTGGGATGAGCAGCAGCTCCCAAACAAGGGTGAGAATCGCGTAATGGATTACGATGTTGAGCTTTCTGGCTTTGTATCCGCTTTCGGAGACGACGGCGATTTTCTGTGCGAGTTTCCCTAACGTCCTGCCGTCTTTTGTAAGAAGTGGAATCAGGAAGAAGAAGATGAGCGGGGAGATGATGAAACTAGGAAGATAAGCGATGTAACGCTTAAGCCCGATGGAGTTTTGCAAATCTTTGAAATGGGGCTGGGCGGAGAAATGGGTAATCGCATCGTAATAGGCCCCGGTCCGGGATTCGCTATTAGCGAAGAAGCTTTTCAGCTTCGAAAGCTTGGTGAGCTCGGTGCTGATGTCGCCTTGATAGTCTGCGGAGAGCTTGACGTCATAGGGGTCTTCCGTTGATTCATCAAGGACGAAGTAGGGATCTGATCCTTCTTCGATTTGGCTTCCGTCCGCGTTTAAAAGATAGACTTTTTTGAGCACGAAGGCTTTGATGCTTTCGACGTTGTATTTGCCCTCGCTGTCCTTGCTTACGCCATCTTCCTCATAGAACTCTGCCCCGCTCTCGCCGGGGATGAAGACGGTGTAATATTTGATGACGGCTTCTTGGTAATACTGCCAGCCGGCTTTCCCGTCTTGAATAGTCTCATCATAGGTGAGCAAGGTCCCGGAGGAATCCCCTTTCGTCAGTCCGCTATCGGCCATGAAGGCAAGATATTCGTCATAACTTGCCTGATAGTTCTGCGCGGGCAAGAGGACGGTGTTCCCGAAAGCGTAATAGATAGCGAAGATCATCGCGATGGTGCAAACGGCGTCAAGAAGATAGGCAATGGTGGTTTTGCCATAGCTTGCAGGGTGGATGTAACTAGGGGTTCTTTGCTTCATGGGCACCATGATAAAGCAAGCGGGAAACTTTGGGTAGGAAAATCGAATTATTCCGTCTAGACGCATGAAAAACGGATTTTTTTCTTTCCTTTCTTCGCCTAGGCAAAGAAAAAAGCCCCCGAGCGTTCGAGGGCTTCTGGAAGCTTGGTTTAGCAGGCTTTGCCGATGGAGCCGAAGAGCTCCATTTTCTCTTTGACCGTGGCTTTGATGGCTTCAAAGCCCGGCTTGAGGAGCTTGCGGGGATCATAGCCTTTGGAGGTGTTCTCCGCGGTCGGGTCGGCCTTCCCGGCTTTGCAGTAAGCGATGGTGGCTTCAGCGAAGGCGAGCTGGCATTCGGTGTTGACGTTGATCTTGCTCATGCCTCCGGCGATGGCTTTTTTGATCATGTCTTTGGGGATGCCGGTTCCGCCATGGAGGACGAGAGGGACTTCGCCCGTGACTTCGTCGATTTTGGCAAGGGCATCGAAGTGGAGCCCTGTCCAGTTGCTAGGATAGATGCCGTGGATGTTCCCGATGCCCGCGGCAAGGAAATCGATGCCGGTTTTGATCATGGCGCTCGCTTCTTTGGGGTCGGCGACTTCGCCTTGCCCGGTGACGCCATCTTCGGTGCCGCCGATTGAGCCGATTTCGGCTTCGAAGCTAAGGCCTTTGTCATGGGCGAGCTTGACGAGCTCGGTGGTCTTCTTGAGATTCTCCTCGAAAGGCAAGGAACTGCCGTCAAACATGACGGAGGTGAAGCCCGCTTCGATGCAGGCCCTCACGCCCGCCTCGGTGCCGTGATCCAAATGGAGGGCGACGGGGACGGTGATGCCTAGGGATTCATCTAGCGCCTTGACCATGGCGACAACCACTTTGAAGCCGCCCATGTACTTGCCCGCGCCTTCGCTGACGCCGAGGATGACCGGCGAGGCGTTTTCCTGCGCGGTGAGAAGAATGGCTTTGGTCCATTCGAGGTTGTTGATATTGAAGTGCCCGACGGCGTAATGGCCTTCATGGGCTTCTTTCAACATTCTTGTTGCGTTCACTAACATGTTGAAACTTTCCTCCTGCTGTGAGCGAGGATATTATGGTTCCTTCCCGCCCGCGTTTCAATTTAAAAGGGCGAGGAAAATCGCCTGATTTAGATTTTGATGCCCTTACCCTCGATCTGGCTTTGGTAGGCGTCGATTTGCCCGTCCAAAGAGAGGTCTTTGAACTGATCCATATATAAGGAATAATAGGCCCCTTTCTTTTCCATGAGCTCCTTGTGACTGCCTTGCTCTTTGATTTGCCCTTTGTCTAAGACGAGGATGGAGTCGCAGTCGACGATCGTGGAGAGGCGGTGGGCGATGAGAATCGAGGTCCTTCCCTTCAAAAGGCGGAGGAGGGCGCTTTGGACTTCCTTCTCGGTTTCGGTGTCGATGGAGGAGGTGGCCTCGTCTAGAATCAAGATCTCCGGGTCTCTTACCAAAGCGCGGGCGAAGCTGATGAGTTGCTTTTGCCCTTGGCTTAGCATGTCCCCACCTCCGCTGAGAACGGTGTCGTAGCCATGTTTCTGCGCGGAGATGAAGGAATCAATCCCCACGATTTTCGCGGCGTTTTTGATTTGTTCCATACTCGCCTTGGGCGAGCCGTAGGCGATGTTGTCTTTGAAGGAGGCGCTGAAGACGAAAGGGGTCTGCTGGACGTAGCCTATTTTGGAACGGAGGTAGCCCGTGGTGAATTCGCGGTAGTCTTTTCCGTTAATGATCAAGGAGCCAGAAGTCGGCTCATAGAAGCGGCAGAGGAGGTTCACGAGGGTGCTTTTCCCGCTTCCTGTCTCGCCGACGATCGCTAGGGATTTGCCTTCTTTGATGACGAGGTTAAGCCCATGAAGGACTTCAGGCCCTGTCTTGTAGGAGAAGTGGATATCTTGGTAGATGATGTCCCCTTTGATGGGCTCGTAGTTCTCTTCTTTGGGGTTGAACAGATCGCCGTATTTTTCAATTGCTTCTTGCGAATCCACGATTTCGCTTTCGCTTTCGAGCAGTTGAGTGACTTTCTCCGCGCCCGCCTGCGCGGCCATGAATTCGGAGAAGGTGTTGGAAAGCCCCTGCAAGGGCGAATAGATATCCTTAGTGAAGCCGATGAAGAGGACGAGCGTCGCGGTGAGAGTGGCTTCCTCTAAGCCGATGAAGGAAGAGAAGTAAAGCCCGGCGACAAGCAGCAAAGCGATCATCAGCGAGGAGCACATGGAGACGGTGGGCTCGAAGAAGGCGTTGATCCTCTCCGCTTTTAGGCGCTTTGTCTTGACATTATCCAAAATGTCGCCTGCTTCTTTCTCGACCTGGCTTTCCATGGCCAAGGTCTTGATGGTCTTCGCCCCGGAGATCCCTTCGCTTAGCCAGCCCACGAAAGCGCTGTATTGATGCCTTGCCTCGCGGTGCGCCTTAAGCAGCTTCTTCTCGATGATCGGGATGAAAATCGCCATCAAAGGAACCGAAAGCGAGACCAGAATCGATAGCTTCCAATTGATGGAATACATGGTGATCAGGGCAAAAAAGAGATCGAACACGCTCCAAAGGATGGAGGAAAGATTCCAGGAGAGGATGTCCCCGATGGAAGCGGTGTCATTCTGCATCCTGGCGATGAGCCAGCCAGAGGAGGTGGTGTCGAAATAGGAGAAGGGGAGCTCCTGTACTTTGCAGAAGGTGTCTCTTCTTAATGAGACCACGATGTCTAAGGAGAGAAGATTGATCAAATAGAAATTAAAGAAAATCGCGGCGCTTCGCGTGAGGATCATCCCTAGTTGCAAGAAGAGGAAACCCCAGTAGGTTAACTTGATGCGGATGCCGAAAATGAGCGTGGCCTCCAAAATGAGGTCATTGAAATCCACGATGGCCCCCGAATAATCTTTGGCCGCTTGAATCGCGGCGGCGTTCATGGTCGGGACGAAGCTTGAGTCGTAGAAGGTGACGATCAAGGTGAGGAAAAGAAGAAGGGCGACAAGAGGCCATCTTCTAAACGCGTATTTCCCGATTTTAAGCCAAACGGAGAGGTTAAGCTTATCGGGCAATTTCTCTTCTTGGAATCCGCTGCTCATAAAGCCTCCTTTCCTTGCAATGACGTTTGGATGTCGTTGATGCGGGCGTAGATGCCCGCGCGTTTGATCAGCTCTTGATGGGTTCCCGCTTCGACGATCTTCCCTTCCTCAAGCACCAGGATGAGGTCGGCGTCTTTAGCGGTGGCGACGCGGTGGGTGATGAGCAGAATCGTCTGCGAGGAATCTAGACTCTTCAGCCTTGTGCGGATGGAAAGGTCAGTCGCCATGTCCACCGCGGAGAGGGAATCGTCGAAAATGAGAATGGGAGCGCCCGAGAGGACGGTGCGCGCGATGGCCACCCTTTGCTTTTGGCCTCCAGAAAGCGTCACCCCCTTCTCACCGACTGGGGTGTCATAGCCCTCTTGGAAGCGACTTATGGCCTCGTCGACGGAGGCGATATAGGCCGCGCGCTTGATCTCTTCTCGGGAAGCGGTGACCCTGCTGGCGGAGATGTTGTCGGCGATGGATTTGGAAAAAAGGAAGGGGTCTTGGAGGACGGGGACGATTTGCGTGCGGAGATAATGCTTTTGGATATCCTTGATGTCCACCCCGTCGATTTTGATTTGCCCCTCGCTGACGTCATAAAGGCGAGTGAGAAGCAAGGAGAGCGTGCTTTTCCCTGAGCCGGTTTTGCCCATGATGGCGATGCTTTGTCCCGGTTTGATGGAGAAGCTCACCCCTTTGAGGACTTTGTCTTCTGGGGCGTCAAGATAGGCAAAAGCGACGTTGTTGAATTCGATGGCCCCTTTGATTTCCGGGGTGAGGCCGGATAGGGTGTCTTCTTCTTTCTCGCTCATGATGGCTTCGATCCTGTCGTTGCTAGCGATGGCTTGGCCTAGGTTAGACAGAGAAGTCGCCATTCCGCGCATCGGCCAGACGATCATGTTGACGAAGGCGTAGGAGAGTACGACGGTCCCGGCGGTGATCTCGGCTGGGTTTTTGGTTGCTAGATAGATGGCGTAGAGCAAGGCCAAAACGCGCGAGGCGAAGATGAAGATGTCGCTGCTAGCGTAGAAGAAAGAGGAAAGCTTCTTCCAGGCGACGAATTTATGCTTGTAATCGTCTAGACTCAGATCGAACTGAGCGATTTCGTAGCGTTCCTGCCCGAAGGCCTTGACGATGCGGGTGGCGTAGAGGTTCTCGCTGATCCTCTCGGTGAGGCGCGCTTCGCTCTCGTCCGTGACCGCGTATCTTTTTCTGACCCCTTTGATCATGAAAAAAGAGTAGACAAACATGATGGGCAGCAAGGAAAGTGAGACCAGAGTAAGCTTCCAGGAGATGGAGAAAAGAATCGAAAAGCAAAGCCCGGCGATG
>CAVFEQ010000009.1:6783-40619 GCA_963621535.1 Paludibacteraceae bacterium
GCGATGAAGATGACGTAGCTTGCTTGCCCCATGTCTCCGATGAAGAAATTGCGGATGACATCCGCATCTCTTGTGCACGATTGGATGAGATCGCCTTCTTTGTGCGATTTGAAGTAGGGGTAGGGAAGTCTTTCAAGGTGGGTAAAGAGATCGTATTGGATGTTTTTCCTTATCTCTTCTAGCACCTTCGCCCGAATGAGCATTCTTGTTATGGATGAAAGCGCGGTCAGCACCCCAGAAGCAGACACGGCAATGATAAGGATATAAGGACGCTCCTGCAGATAAGCGACCCCGCGCCCAAAACTGATGAGGTCGAGGATCCATTTCTCAACGAACTCAGCTTTGTTTAAGCTTCCTTCCAAAAAGTCGACGAGGACCTTTAATAGAAAAGAGGAAAACACCGTGAAAAAGACCATGACGAACTGCGAAAGGAAATTCGCGGCGTAGAGCCAGCGGCAGTTCCTGGTGTTTCTTTTAAGGGCGGCGAAAAGTTTCTTCATAAAGGCAAGAGGCATTGTAAGCCCGGATTGTTATTAGGCAAATGGAAAACGCTTTAGCGAGGAAAGATTTCACAAAAAAAGCCGCAAAACCGCCTTTTTTATGTAGTACGACATTCTCTCTGCTCTTTGCTATCTCACTTATGCAAAACGAATGGGCTGAGGAATGCGGACATATCCGCTATTTTGGCTTATTAGTTTTCGCTTTCGTTCATAGCGGTGTCATGGCAGTTTCAAACAAAAGGAAATCAAGCGTTACTTTAACGATTTGTTGTATTTCACTTTAGTGATTTGAGGCAATTTACTTTAGTGATTTGGGGAATCTTATCAGGATAAATCTGCATTTTTTGCCTTTGAAATCGTAAGAGCGGAAATGTAAAAGACAAAAAACCAAGGACTCAGGCGGTTTAGAGTTGTATCGAGGAAAGGTAAGTCTAAAATTCCTCGTATGGCCAAAGCGAATGAGTTCATCTTGCCATACGAAAGTTTCTCTTCGTTCCAGAGGAAAGGGAATAAAGAGATGACGATGACGCTCCTTCGCGACGGAGAAGTGGCCTTTCCTTTCAGCTTTCTTATCAGCGAAGATTTCCCGGATTCTTATTTTTACGCCAAAAAGGTCTTTCTTTCTCTTCTTTGGGCCATCGGGGGTTCCCGCTTTCTTTTCCGCTGCGAGGAATCTTTTTTCTCTTATTTCAAGGAACGCATTCTGACTGATGATGAGGTTGTCCCATCTTTGAAGGCGATAGAAGGAATATATGGGAAGGCGGTGTCGCTAGATTTAATAGAGGAATTGCCGCCGAAAAATGTGAAGAAGAGGAGGCGCGATCTTTCTTCTTCTGGCTGCAGAATTGGCCTAGATTTAGGCGGCAGCGATATCAAGGCCATGGCGATTAGAAATGGTGAAGTTGTTTATTCCTCTGAGTCTATTTGGTCGCCAAAAGAGGAGAAAGCCTATTCCTATCACGAAGAGCGCATCCGCGACGCTTTGCTTAAGGCTTCTTCTTATTTGGAACGCGTTGATTCGATTGGTATATCCACTTCTGGGGTGGTGGAAGACGACCTTCTTATTTATCCATCCCTTTTCGCCTCCTGCGCGGAAAAAGACAAAAAAGAAGCGATACGTGTATTGCTTAAACGAATTTGCGCGGAACTTTTCCCCGATGCACGTTTCACTTTGATCAACGACGGGGATGCCTCCGCTTTAGGGGCGTCTTGCCTTTATGAGAAGACTTCGGTTCTCGGATTGGCTTTAGGAACTTCTCTTGCTGGAGGCTATGTTAATGAGGGCTTTCTCTATCCGTATTTGAATGAGCTGAGCAAAATTCCCGTGAACTTTTCTCCTTTGGCGAGAAAGCATTATCAGCTAGGCGTTGTTGGGTCTTCTTCTGAATATCTTTCCCAAAAGGGGGTCGTCGCCTTGGCGGAAGAGAATGAGGTAGAGCTAGAAGGCAGCTTGCCGGAGAAACTTTTAGCGATCCAAAAACTTGCAGAAAATGGAAATAAAGGGGTTTTGCAGGCTTATTCAGAACTTGGAAAGCGCTTGGGCTCAAGCGTTCTTTATCTTTCTCTCTTTCTTGATTTTTCCTCTGTCTTCCTTCTTGGCCGGGTGCTAAGCGGAAAAGGAGGGGAGGTTCTTTTGAAATCCGCGCAGGAATATTTAACGGGGAAAGGGAGCGAGCTTACTCTTTTTTCCGCGGATGAGAAATTCAAAAGATTAGGGCAGGCTTATGTTGCCTCTTGTCTAGAAAAATGACCGACGTGGTCGATAATTGAACTCAAGGGCGTATTGGTTTAGACTTTTGCCCATGAACAAGAAAATTCTTGCTCGGAAAATCATCATTTGCATTGCCGCGCTTGGTTCTGCCTTTCTTTTTTTCTGCTTCATGGGAAAGGCTTATGGCGATGATTCTATTTGCCCTTCTTGGTATGATTTGATTTTCGGGGGCAGCGAGATTAGTTCTTCTTCGTTTAAGTTTGCTCAGATCCGCAAATACGAACCTACCCCCGCTGGTATCGCTTTGTTTTCGCTAACCATCGCTGCGGGCGCGATGGGGCTATGGGTTTTCGCCGCGAGCCTGACGCATGAGAAGTCCAATGCTTCCATAAGCTTAGGGCTTACGGCCATTCATAGCGTTCTTTTGTTTTTTGGCTTGTTGCTATGCAGCTTCGTTTTGCCTATTTATGTTTCAAATGGAAGCGAGAAGATTTTAGGTGATGGGAGCATTTCCTACATTATTCTGTCTTCTGTTTTCTTGGTGCTCGACTTAGATGGCATCGCGATGCTTCTTTTGGAAAAGAAAGGGACTTAATATGGCTCGCTCCTGGTGGGAAAATTCAGTAGGCTACATCATTTACCCGGAATCTTTTGCAGACAGCAACAACGATGGAGTCGGGGATTTGAAAGGCATAGAAAGCCGGCTTGACTACCTTTCCTCTTTAGGGGTCAATCTTCTCTGGATTTGCCCTATATTCGCTTCCCCAATGGAAGATGGCGGATACGACGTCTCTGACTATTTCTCCATTAACCCCAAATTCGGCGACATGGACGATCTCAAAAGCCTGCTTGAGCAGGCGCATAATCGCCAGATGCGCATCATCCTCGATTTGCCTTTGAACCATACGAGCGCCCAGCATGAATGGTTTCAAAAAGCGCTCCGTGATCCTGCCTCTGAAGAACGTTCCTTCTTTTATTTCAAAAAAGGGAGATGGGTGGACGGAAAATTGATCCCCCCGAACAACTGGCAGGGCTTTTTCGACACTTCCGTTTGGGAAAACGTCCCCGGCAGCGACGATTTCTATTTGCACCTTTTCGCCAAAAGCATGCCCGACGTGAATTGGTCTAACCCCAAAGTGCGCGAGGAATATTGTCGAATCGCAGAGTTCTATCTCAATTTAGGCGTGGACGGATTCCGCCTCGACGCTTTAGCTCACCTTGCCAAAAATGAGACTTTCGAAGACTCGAAAGCCCCTTTGAACTCTTTAGGCCTAGCTTACGATCCAAGCCAGTTCTCCAATCGCCCTGAGCTGAAGGATTTCCTTTGTGAGCTAAAGGAGAAAGTCTTCTCCCGTCACGATTGCTTGATCGTTGGGGAGATGGGCGGATGCATATCGCCTGAGGAGGCCTCTATTCTCACTGATCGTCGTGATGGCCCCATCGACATGGCTTTCAATTTCGACACGGTTTGGGAAAACGGGGCTTATCTTTCCATCGGCAGGAAAAAAGAGGAAATCACGACGAACGTGATCTCGTTAAAAGACAATTTCATGCGTTGGTATTCGCTTTGCCACGCGACTTCGGACATGCCTCTTTATTGGTGCAACCACGATCATCCGCGCGTCCTATCTCAATATGGCGATGTCCTTTTCCGGAAGGAGAGCGCGACCTGCCTGATCTCGATTTTGCTTTTCCTTTATGGAACCCCATTTATCTATATGGGGGATGAAATCGGGATGAGCAACGTAAACTATTCTTCATTAAGCGATTTCTCTGCGGATATTGGCAGCCTGAACGAAATCGAAGCCTATAAGAAACTCGGTTATAGCGAGGAGGCGATTCTTGATTATTTGAATCGCACTTCCAGAGTGAGCGCAAGAACGCCTTTTCAATGGGATGATAGGGTTTTTGCGGGGTTTTCGGATGTAAAAGGGCGTTATAAAGTTAATGAGAACAACGTCCAAGGGGTTAATGTGGCCATTGAGAAAGAAGACCCTGAATCAATTCTCTCCTTCTATAAATACGCGATCTCCCTGCGGAAGAACCCTCAGATCAACGACCAAGTCCTCCACGGGGAATTGCATCTCCTTGACCGTAATCACCCCGATGTCTTCGCCTTCTACCACGATGGTCCTGAGCGCCTCATCGTCATCGCGAACATGCGCTCCTCCCAATGCTATTTCAGTTTCTATTACAACATCATCGATGTCGTTTTGCATAACTACGAGGGCGTGTTGCTGAAGGACCATGTCTTCTCTCTGCGTCCTTATGAATGCTACGTCTTGAAGGTCTAGGATGAATAAGCATTATCTTTTCTTATCAAGCATCCCCCTCTCTAAAAAGCCTTTCGAGGCCGCTTTGAAAGGCCTTGGGATCGACTTGGAAACCTTGGTTTACTATTCTTCTTTCGAAGGGGAACTCATCCTGCCGAAGCAAAGCTTCTCCAGCATTTCCTCTGTCATGCTTCCTTTGCGGGAGGATTTGGGCGGATCGATTAGCTTTTTAGCCAGCCATGACCGTGGGGAGCTTAGCAAAAAGCTTCTTAAGGACGCCCTTGCTTATTTCCCGAATCAAGCGGTTTTCCCGACTGACGTCTTGATGAAAGAGATGAATTTCGCCGACTACACCTCCATTCCTCTTCTTTCCTCTTGCTTCTCTCATCTTGATCACGAATTGCTTCTGACCGCGGGGACCTATCTCCGCTGCGGGCTAGATGCCTCGCTGTCGGCGAAAGAGCTTTTCATCCATCGAAACACGTTCAATTACCGTCTCAACTTGTTCATCGAAAAGACGAATCTAGATATCCGGGATTATCATAACGCCTTGCTTCTTGAGATTTATTTCCAGGTCGCCGCCGGACGCTTTGGCGAAGGAAGGTAACGATTATCCAAAAACCGCTTCCCAAACGAGAAGCGGTTTTAAGAATTATTCGAGCTCTTTGATTTCGTTGGCTTCCAAAATGCGCATGAAGTTTGTTTTGCCCGCGCCTGTAGGCGTCCCGCCGACAAGGATGATGGGCGAGCCTGGGGCAATGCCGAGGTCGCGCGCTATCTTAAGGGCGAGGACTTCCATTTCCTCGATGAAGTCCGGCATGGAGGTCTTTAGTAAAACCGAGTAAGCCCCCCAATACCAAGCGCAGCGAAGAGCGGTGCTCCTGCGGTTTGTGATAGAAATAATAGGGCAGCAGGGGCGCGATTTCGAAATGCGGCGAGTGGAATTGCCCGTCTCCGTGAAATTGACGATGAGTTTGGCGCCGATGAGAAGAGCGGTGTTCGCGACGGCGTTGGAGATGGCATCGTTATTGGAATGCTCGCTCGTGTCGTAGGCCTCTTTCGCAAGATTTTCGTAATTGAGATATTTTTCCATCGTCTTGCTGATTTTCGCTTGCATCTCCACGGCTTCGACGGGGTATTTCCCTGAGGCGCTTTCGCCTGAGAGCATGACACAGTCGCAGCTTTCTTCGATAGCGGTGGCAACGTCGGAGACCTCGGCTCTTGTCGGGCGGGGGTTCTTTTGCATGGAGTCAAGCATCTGCGTGGCCGTGATGACGGGCTTGCCTTTTTGGCGGCAACGTTCGATCATGCGGCGTTGGATGACGGGGACTTCTTCCGCCGGGACTTCCACGCCCAAATCGCCTCTAGCGACCATGACCCCATCGGAGGCATCGATGATCTGGTCAATTTTGCTGACACCTTCGGGGTTCTCGATTTTGGCGAAGACGGGAATATCGGGATCGCCGTATTTGGCGAGGATTTTTTTGATGTCGAGGATATCCTCGGGGCGTCTAGTAAAAGAGGCGAATACGGCATCGACGTGCTGCTCGCATCCGAATTTCAAATCCGCCTCATCTTGGGCTGAGATGTAGGGCATAGAAAGGCGGGAGAAGGGGCAATTGACCCCTTTTTGGTCTTTCAATAAGTGCGCGTTTTTCGCCTCAACAAGGAGCGAGCGCTCATTGGAATCCTTGCCTTTGACCTCGAAATCTAGCTCCCCGTCGTCGATGAGAATGTGGTCGCCTGTTTTGACATCGTCATAGAGGCCTTGGTAGGTCACCGAGAAACAAGAGGAGTCGCCGACGACTTCCTTCATCAATATCCTCATCTTTTGGCCGGTTTGAACCTCAACCCCGCCTTTTTGCATGTAGCCGGTGCGGATTTCAGGCCCTTTTGTGTCGAGCGCCACCGGGATATAGATCCCTTGCTTTTCCATCTCGCGGACGATTTTGATTTTGTTCAGTTGCTCTTCGTGGGTGCCGTGCGAGAAATTGACCCTCATCACGTTCATCCCCGCTTCGTAGAGCTTCATGATCATCTCGGGGTTGTCTGAGGCGGGCCCGATGGTGCAGACGATTTTGGTCTTCTTATTGATATTAAGCAGCATAAATAGACTCCTTGAAAAACGAAAAGGGTCGATTGACCCTAAAATCAGTTGAGAATGTCCACTAAACGAAGCACGGACATGTGCTTGTCACGCGGAAGTTTCAAGGCTTCGTAGATGTCGTAGTCGACGATTTTGTTGTTCACCATGCCGATGCAGATGCCCGCTTTTCCTGAAAGAAGGCAATCGACTGCGTAAGCGCCCATCCTGGCCGCGAGAATTCGGTCGAAAGCGCTTGGCGTGCCGCCGCGCTGAACGCGACCGAGGACTTCAGCTTTGGTTTCAAAACCGGTTTGCTCCTGGATTTTGGCGGCAAAGGCGTTGATGTCGGGGTAGATTTTCTCGGAGACGATGACAATCGCGCGTTTCCGCTTCGCTTGATACATCGCTTTCAAAGAAGCCATGATCTCATCTTCTGGGATCGGGTGGTCGGGGGTGATGATGATCTCGGCACCCTCAGCGATGCCAGAGAACAAAGCCAGATCGCCGCAGTGGTTCCCCATGACCTCGATCACGGCGCAGCGTTGATGGGATTCGGTGGTGTCCCTGATGTGGTCGATGCAATACATGATCGTGTTCAAGCAGGTATCAAAGCCGATCGTATAGTCGGTGGAGGCGATGTCGTTATCGATGGTCCCGGGGAGTCCGACGCAATCAATGCCCATCTCGGTGAGCCTCTTCGCGCCCATGTAAGAACCATCGCCACCGACGACGACAAGCGCGTCGATGCCAATTTTTTTAAGGTTATTCACGGCGATCTGGCGGACGGATTCTTCTTTGAATTCGCGCAATCTCGCTGTGCCTAAAATCGTGCCGCCGCGGTTGACGATGTCGCTGACGGAAGAGCGGTCCATTTTGAAGATGTTGTCCCCGCCTTCGACTAGCCCGCGGTATCCATCCATGATGCCGTAGACCTCAAGGCCATAATGGAGTGCAGATCTCACGACGGCGCGGATGGCGCAGTTCATGCCCGGGGCGTCGCCGCCCGAGGTTAAGATACCAATTTTGTGAATCATGTTTCGTTCCTCGCAAATTGCGGGCACATTATAGAACTTTTCCTTCGCGTGTGTACGCCCTTGTTATGCGCGCGAGGGAAAAAAGATTGTGGAAAAATCAAAATTCACTTGTTTCTATCGGACTTTCTATTGTGGAAAAACCTAAAAACGTCCGTGAGTGTCGGCAGTTTTACATTGTCATTTTCAAAATGGGTGCTAAAGTATCCCCGTGAAAAACCTGGGCGCCAAAGACTTTTTTGAAACGAGGAAAGAAGGGATATTCTCCTCTTCCTCGCTACTAGCGATGGGCGATTTGTATCTCCCTTTGATCGGCACGGATGCTTTTGGGTCTTATTTTGCCTTGCTAGGAGAAGAGGAAGGCATAGCAACCCATGAGGCTCTGCTTGCGAAATTGCAGCTTAGCCCGGGCGAATTCTATAAAGCCATGCTCCCTCTTGAAGCGGTGGGGCTCGTCAAAACCTTCTATCGCGAAGACGGGGATATCCATTATTTCATCTATACCCTTTGCCCGCCTCTTGAGCCGTTGCTGTTTTTAAGCGATGTGCTTTTCCGCGGTGTTCTTGCGACCTATCTAGGCGAAGAGAATGTCGTTAAACTTGAAAAGAAGTACGGTTTAGGCAAGAAGAGCGAAATCGAAGGTTTTTCCGAAGTCAGCGAAACCTTCCCTTCCTTCTTTTCGCCTAACCTCACCGACCCTCTTTTTAAGGCGCGGGGCAAGAAAGGAAGCAAGCGCAGCGGGGCGAAAACCGGCTTCGATTACCGTGAGTTCCAAAACTCTTTCGAGGCCCTTGGAGGGAGGATGGATGCCCTAAGCAAGGAAGAGCTTTCGCGCATCGACAAGCTCTCCGCTTTGTATTGCCTGGATTCTTCAACGATCGCCCAATTTGTTTTCGACGCGTTCAAAGGGTATGCGGAAAAAGGGGAGAGAGTGAACTTTGCTGCCGTGGAAAAAGCTTGCCGCGATTCTCTCTCTTTTCCTTATCTTCATCAGCAAAAAGGCCGCAAAAGCCAAATATCTTCCGATTCCGTGAATGCGGATTTGCTGCGTTGTATGGATTCTTTGAAGCCTGTTAAGTTCCTTGCCTATTTGCAAAAAGGGCATAAGCCCGCCGCGAGCGACCTCAAGCTTTTGACTCATCTAGCTTCTGATTTGGGACTCTCTGATCCCGCCATAAACGCTTTGCTTTGGTTCACCCTTTTGAAAAACGACAACGAGCTTCCCTATGGCTACGCTGACAAAGTCGGCGCCGCCTTGGTAAGGGAAGACTGCCGGACTAGCCGCGACGCCTGGGAATATCTGAGCTCCCGCAGGAAGGAAAAGAAATCCGCGCCGAGTTTCGCTTCATCTAAGGGAAAGCCTTCTTTTGTTGCGATAAAAGAAGAAGAGAGAGAAGATAAGCCTCAGCAAGCTAGCGATGAAGAAGTGGATGCCGCCTTGGCGGAGCTATTCGGGGGAGGAGCGAAATGAACAAAATGGTTTTGCCAAATACCTTAAAAGGCGCCTCTGATCTGGAAAAGGCGACGAAAGACGCGATCGAGGGTTTCAAAAAAGACCCCGAGGTTTATGGCACCATCCAGCGCCTTGGCTTAAGTAAAGGCCAGGTCAAAGAATTCGTCGGCCCCCTTTTGGATCTGCAGGAAGACCTCGCCTACTGCGCTTCTTGCCCAGGGCTAGCCAAATGCAAGAAAGCCAATCCCCACTTCAATCTTCGCCTCGAGCTTGAAGATGGATATTTGGACAGGCATTACGATCCCTGCCACCTTGCTCAGGAAGAGGCAAGCTTTGAGGCGAAATACATAAAACACGAATTCCCCAAGGAGTGGAAGGATTACGATTTGAGCGACGTTGACCGGACGAAAAAAAGGAACGACGCCTTGATGGAGATGTCTAAAATCCTGTTGAAGAAAAGCTCAAGATGGCTCTACCTCGTGGGCGGGAAACGCTCAGGGAAATCCATGATGCTCGCCTCTTTCTCCAATATGTTCGCCGAGCGCATCGGCGCGCCCGTCGCCTTTTTGTCCGCGAATTCGCTCCTTGATGAGCTTAAGAATCTTTCCTTTGGGGACAAAGAGGAATACGGCAAGAAATTTGATGCCTATGCAAATTGCCCCTTGCTTGTTTTGGATGGGCTAGGCTCTGAATTCGTGAGCGAATTCAATTTCTCGACCTTCCTTTTCCCTTTGCTGACCTATCGCAGCCAGCATAACCTTCTGACTTGCTTCGCCTCTTCTCTCTCCTTCAAAGAAATCTGCTCCCTTTACGCGGAGAAAGTAGGGCCGATCCGCGCGAAGCAGTTCTATCAGCTGCTGAAAGATTACTGTGTGAAAGAAATTGACGTCAGCGGGGCGGATATTTATTGAAAAAGCTCGTCGACCTGCTCTTTTAAAGACGATAAAGAGCCATCATTAAATAGAACGAGCGATGCGAGACTCTTCGCTTTTTCGATTGGGTAATCCTGGTTTAGCGCGAGGAGATTTTGGGCGTCTTTCCCTTCTTCTAGGAGGCGCTTTTTTCTTAGCTCAACTGAAGCAAGAATCAAGACAGTGCAGGAGCAAAGCTCGCCCATATCCGCCTCGAACAATAAAGGGACATCGAGCACGATATTGGAGTTTTGCGGGGATTTTGAAATGAATTTGCGGGCTTTTTGCTTAATCAAAGGGAAAATGATCCCGTTCAAGGCCTTTTTCTTTTCTGGGTCTGCGGCGACTTCTTTGCGGATAAGGACGAAATCGATTTCCCCGTTTTCTTTTTGGCAATCAGGGAAAAGCCGAATGACCTTATCCTTGACCTTTTTTAGCGCGTAGAGCTTCTTTGCCTCCTTATCCGCGTCGAAGAGGAGATAGCCTTTTTCAAGCAAGAAAGAGGAGAGCGTGCTTTTGCCTGAATGGATGGGACCTAGTACCCCGAGGACGAATCTTTGGTTTTTCTCTTTTTGGCAAAGAGGGCAATAGGTCGTTCCTCTCCCTCCTACGGCGATTCTTTTTAGTTTTGCCTTGCAGCGGGGGCAGGGGGAACCTGCTTTGCCATACGCGAGTAGCTTAGTCTGCATTTTGCCAGACGCGCCTTCTTTTGGATGGTAGCTTTTAATCGTGCTGCCTCCTAAAGAAATGGCTTCCTTCAATGTTTCTTGAATCGCCTTTAAAAGGTCGGCGCTTTCCTTTTCGTTTAAGTCGCTTGCTTTCGTCAAAGGATGGATTTTGGCCTTATAGAGCGATTCGTCGGCGTAGATGTTGCCCACTCCGGCGATCAGGCTCTGATCCATGATCGCTTCTTTGATGGGCTTGTTTGTTTTCGCTAAAGCCTTGGCAAAATCGTTTTCGTGGAGCGAAAAAGGCTCTGGGCCGAGCTTTGACAAAGCCTTTCGCCAGGCTTCTTCATTTGGGAAATAAGCGATGCGGCCGAATTTCCGGGTATCGCAATAGGCCAGGCGATAGTCGTTGTCCAAATGATAATAAAGAATGTCGTGCTTGCGTCTTGGGCTATTTTCTTCCTCGTAGAAATAACGTCCCTCCATCCTTAGATGAGAAAGGATGCAGCCCCCTTCTTTCATCCTGAAAACGAGGAATTTCGCTCTTCTTCCTACGCATTCAAA
This sequence comes from Paludibacteraceae bacterium, assembly GCA_963621535.1. Classification (GTDB taxonomy): domain Bacteria; phylum Bacillota_I; class Bacilli_A; order RFN20; family CAG-826; genus Alloenteromonas. The sequence continues at coordinate 17,981 of CAVFEQ010000009.1, forward strand.
GCTTTTCCCAATGAGATTTGCTTCGAATTCGGCGAGGGGATTCTCAATGTTTTTCTCACGCAAAACCGTAATGGAAACAATCCTGCGCCCTTCTAGGAGAGGGGAGAGGATTCTTGCGATGGTTTCTACTTCCGGGAGTTCAGGCATATCAATCCTTCAGCTCATACCAGCTTTTCGCGATCTTCCCCTCGACCGTTAAGGGGACTTTTAGAGTCAGCGCCTTGGTCATGAGGCTCGTCAAATCAGGAAGAAGGGCCTGCAGCTCATCTTTGGGGCCGGCGAAAATAAGCTCGTCGTGAATTTGGAGAACCATCTTGGTTTTGCAGCCTTTTTCCTCTAAAAAGGAGGAAATAGAAAGCATCGCGGTTTTGATGAGGTCGGCCGCGGAGCCTTGCACGGGGGCGTTTAAGGCGGCGCGCTTGGCCGCCTCTCTTTTCATGTAGCTTGGGTCAGTCAGATCGCGAAGGTATCTTCTTCTGCCTAAAATCGTCTCCACGTACCCCTTCTTTTGGGCCTGTTCGATTGTTTTGTCTAGATAGTCTTTGATTTCGGGGTAGGTGGCGTAAAAGGATTCGATGACTTGGCTTGCTTCTTTGGCGCTGCATCCGATTTGCTCGGCCAGACCGAATGGTGTGGTGCCGTAGATGATGGCGAAGTTGATGGCTTTGGCCCTTCTGCGGAATTCGCTAGATACCGCCTCGCCCGCGGGGATGCTGAATAGCCTTCTTGCGGTTTCCTCGTGGACGTCGCGATTTTCGCGGAAGACCTCTTGGTAAAGAAGGCAGCCAGATAGCTCGGCGAGGATCCTTAGCTCGATTTGGTGGTAGTCAAGAGAAAGAAGGTAGTTATCATCATCGTAATAGAAGGCTTGGCGGACCTTCTTCCCCTCTTCGTCCCTGGCGCTGATGTTTTGCAGGTTCGGGTTGCTGGAAGAAAGGCGCCCGGTGGAGGTTTGGGCTTGGTTAAAGCAGGTGTGGATTTTCCCGTCCTCTTGAATATGGGGAAGTAATCCTTCCACATAGGTGCCAAGGAGCTTGGCGTATTTGCGATAGGCGAGGATGTGCTCGCAGATCGGCGCTGTTTTCGCTAGTTCCTGCAGTTTCTCCGCCGAGGTGGACATCGATTTGTCGTGGGGGAGGTTCAATTCGAGATAAAGCACCTCGCCGACTTGCTTCGGGGAGGAGATGTTGAAAGGACGCGGGGAGAGGGAGTAGACCTTCTTTTCCTCTTCGAGCATCTTCGCTTTGAATTCCTCGCCGATTTTTTCCAATTCGCTTTTGTGGACAGGGAAACCTTCAAGCTCCATGCCCGTCAAAACAGAGGCGAGGGGGAACTCGATTTCCTCATAAAGCGCATTGGCGTCTAAAGACTCCAGGTTTTTCCTTGCTTTGCTCTCAAGGGCTAGCAAAAGGTAGGCTAGGCTCCCCGTTCTTTCTTCGTTGCCGTTAGAGAAAAGGCTCATTTGCCCCTCTTTTAATTTCGCGCCCAATAAGGAAAAGGATTGCTCTGGGCTGCTGCAAGAAGAGGAATCGATCAGGTAGCAGGAGAGAAGGAAATCGAAGGAGATGTTCGAGATGCCTAGTCCGAGTCTATGCAAGACGATTCTAGTTTCCTTGCTGTCGTAGACGTTTTTCTCTAGGCCTTCATCAAGAAGGATGGACCTTAACGCAGGGTCGTTCTTCGCATCCTCGCTTTCGATGTAAAAGGTTTGCTTTTCGCTCGAGAGGGCCAAGCCGTAGCAGGGGTCTTCGTGATAGGAGCTCCCGCCCATATCAAGGGCGAGCCCGATTTTGCCTTCTAAGGTGATTCCTTTGAAGGTGGTGAGTTTTTTTACAGGCGGGAATTTGAGGGTCTCCTCGCCTTTTTTGTAAGAGGAAGGGAGACGGGAAAGAAAGGATTTCAATTCGTATTTGGCCGCAAAAGCCTCGGTTTTTTTGCTTTCATAGCCTTGATAGAGCAGATCCTCGAGACCAAAAGGCAATGAACAGTCGGTTTTGATGGTGGCGAGCTCGTAGCATTTTCTTCCCATCTCCTCGCCTTCGATGATCTTGTCTTTCTGCTTGCCTTTGATGAGGCCCTGTTTCGCCGCGTCGATGATCGCGTCGAAGCTGCCGTAGGCTTTGATGAGGTCGGTCGCCCCCTTGTCTCCGATGCCCTTGATCCCGGGGAGGTTGTCGCTGCTATCCCCGCGGAGCCCTTTGAAGTCGATGATTTGCTTTGGCGTGAAGCCGAATTGCTTGACCATTTCTTCCGGGGTGATCGGGTTCATGTTGCTAAGCCCCGTCTTCAGAAGATTGACGGTGATGCTTTTATCCACAAGCTGGAGGTAGTCTTTGTCCGAAGTGTAGATATCGACGATATAGCCTTCTTTTGCGGCGAGTAAGGCGACGGTTCCGCAGAGATCGTCGGCCTCAACGCCATGCTCTTCGTAATGCTTCACGCCCAAGACGTCCAGCAATTCGCGGGAGATGGGGAATTGCTTGATTAAATCTTCCGGAGTTGGCTTGCGGTTGGCTTTGTAGTCTTCGAATTCCTCTTTGCGGAAGGTTTTCGAATCGCAGTCGAAACCCACGAAAATGGACTCCCCGCCGCTAAAGGAGGCGAGGATTTTGGTGACCATGTTCGAAAAGGCGAAGATGGCGTTCGTGGGAATGCCTGCGCTTGTGCGCATGATCGTCTCGCTGCCGCCATAGCTGGTCGCGTAATAGGCGCGAAAAAGCAGTGAGTTTCCATCGATGACATAAAGGTGTTTCTTGTTTTCCATACTTTTCTCCTTATGAGAGGGTCTCGACTTTGCTGGCGATGTATTTCCCCGGGTTTCTTTCGTCTTCATTGAAGGTGACGATGACGAGATTGCCTTCGTTTAAGGCGCTATAAGAGGAGTCATAGGCTTCGGCGAAGAGGGTGAATTCCGCTTCGCTGGTATCGTCATAAACCCTTAGGAAGGCCATTTTTTGGCCTCTTTTGGTGATAATCGTCTTAACCCAAGAGACAACCGCGGCGAGTTTGCCGCTTTTTGCCTCTTCTTGTAGTACGGATAAGAGCAAAAGGCCAAGTTCCTGGATCCGTTCCTTTTTGCTTTCTAAAGGCGAGCCAGAGACCATGATGCCTAAGGCCTCTTTTTCCTGAGCGAGGTCGATCATGCGGTTCTCTTCGATCTCGATGATCTCGGGCTTTTCGATTTCAAAAGGGAAAAGGGAGGGCTGATCGTCGAAAGCCGAGGCGACCTCAGCGTATTTGAGTGCGGCTTTGCTGGCTAGCCGGAGCGCCCCTCTGCGCGCGTCCAAACCATCGAAGCATCCCGCATCGACTAACTTGAGCAATATCGCCTCGTTTAGTCCTTTCTTGTACATTCTGGAGACGAAGGAGAAATAATCTTCGAATGGCCCATGTTCCATCCTCTCGTCAAGAAGCGCGTTCACGAAATTCGTCTGGATCCCCTTGATGCAGGTAATCGGCAGGAGGATCGCTCCCCCTTTCGCCTCGAAACGGGTCGAGGCCTCGTTGATTGAGGGCAAGCTTAAGCGGATGGAACTGGATTTGATCTCGCTTAAGACCTGCGGCGCGCCTAGTTTGCAATCATCTAGGAGGGCGCAATAGAACTCCTCGGGGTAGTGGAGTTTGAGATAGGCCATTTGGCAGGCTAAGATCGCATAGCAAACCGAATGGGATTTGTTGAAGCCATAATCGGCGAAACGGAGAATGAGCGAGAAGGCGTCATGGGCGGTTTTGTTACTTCTGCCCATTTTGCAGCAGCCTTCCACGAAACTTGTTTTCAGTCCCTCTAGTTTGGCGCTGTCTTTTTTCGAAATCGCCCTGCGGAAGAGATCGGCTTGGCCGTAGGAAAATCCGGCGAGGACCTGCACCATCTGCATGATTTGCTCTTGGTAGACGATAATTCCATAGGTGGGGGACAAGACGCTTTCTAGGCAAGGGTCTAGATAGGAAATCTTCTCTTTCCCCGCTTTGCGCCTAGCATAGTTTGGGATGAAGTCCATTGGTCCTGGACGGTTAAGGGCCATTAAGGCGACGACGTCGTTGAAGTTTTCTGGGTGGAGCGTTCTGATGGCTCTAGCGCTGCTTGCTGTGTCAAGCTGGAACAGCCCGACGGTTTTGCCTGAGGCAATTAAGGCAATCGCGTCTTTGTCTTCGCTTAGAATATCCCTGTAATTCAAAGCAATTCCGTGGGTTTTGCGGACATTTTCAAGCGCGTGGTCAATGGTGGTGAGGTTCCTTAAAGCGAGCAGGTCCATCTTCAAGAAACCCTGGTCTTCCAGGTAATCTTTTTCGTATTGGCTTACGTATCCGACCATTGGGTCCTCGCGCACCGGCAGGCATTGCTCCAAAGGCTGGTCGTTAATGATGGCTCCGGCCGGGTGGAGGCCTCCTTGACGCGGAAGGCCTTCGATTTTCGCGGCTAGCGCGACGATTTGGAGGTAGTAGCGGTCCGAGTCAACGAGCTTTCGGAAACGCGCGTTCTTGCGATAGTTCTCGCGGAGAGTCATGTTTTCGTTCACGGCTTTCCTAAGCAAGTCGATTTGCCTTGGCTCGTAATTGTAAACCCGCCCGATGTCGTTGATGGCGGCTTTGGCTTTGAGAGTCTGCGTGGTGGCGATGTGCGCGACGCGGCTAGGGCCGTATTTCTCCTGCAAATAAGCAAAGACCTCGTCGCGGCGAATGTCCGCGAAATCGACGTCGATATCTGGCATCGATTGCCTTTCGGGGTTAAGGAAACGCTCAAAAAGCAAGCCATGTTTGATGGGGTCAGGGGTGACGATGTCTAGGGCATAAGAGACAAGCGATCCGGCCCCAGATCCTCTTCCTGGGCCGACGCTGATGCCCACGCTTCTAGCGTAGTTGACGTAATCTTGAACCAAAAGGAAATAGTCGGCGTAGCCCATGGAGGCGATGATTTTAAGTTCGTATTCAAGCCTGGACTTATACTCTTCCCCACAGCCTGGGTTTTTCTTTTCTAAGCCCTCAAAGGCGAGCTTTTGCAGATATTCTTCGCTGCTTATTCCTAAAGGATTAGGGAAAACAAGGAGGCCTCCGCGCTTTTTAATGAGGGAAAAGCCCTCAGTTTCCTTAGCCAAAAGGAAGGTTTCTTTTCGCTCTTCTTCCGTGAAAAAACTATCGGCCTCTTCTTGGCTTAGCAAATAGTTGTCTCCGCTTTCCTCTTTTTGCTCGATGCTCTGCCCTTCTGATATTGCTTTTAAGATGGAAAGAGTGATGGCGTCCTCTTTCTTTTCGTAAAGAACGTGGGGGAAGGCAAGCGTGGAATAAGGGTATTTCTCGACGAAATTCCTTAGGAAAGAGATGAAGCTTTTCTCGTCCGGAAGGTAAGGAATACCTAAGCGGAAAGAAGAGAAGGAGGAAGAAAGCTCACGCAGCCTCGAAGGGATTTCCTCCGCCTCGGAGAGATAGGTTTGGCGCAGGAAGCTCTGCTCGGAAGCAAGAACGATCGCTAGGCCGTTGCTATGTTGCTTCAACGCATCAAGCGTCAGTTTTTCCTTAGAGAATAGGCAATCGATCATCAGCAGGTTCTGGTAGCCTTCTTCGTTTTGGACGAATAGGGAGAAAAGATTCCCCTCAACCTCGACGTCCATTCCAAAAACGGGCTTCACCCCGATGGAAGCGGCCATCTTGTTGACTTCAGGAAAACCAGAGCAGGTCGCGAAATCCACGACGGAGAGATGAGAAAATTTGTACTTATTGGCGAGTCCGCCGATTCGCCGCAGCGTCAAGGCGCTGCGCAGGAAGGAGTTGCCGGAAGATATATGCAGAGGAAGGTAACTCATCGGTGAGGCAATTATACCTTATAAGCGGCTGCCCGCCTAAAGAAGTAAGGTCTTTTTAGGCTTTGAAATTGGCTCTTTGTCGAAATTTAAAAAGACTAGCAATAAAAGCGATGAAATTCTAAAATACGGCCATGCCATACCATACAAGGATCATCGAAAAGCAATTAATTGAATGCATCAAGCAGCAAGACAAAGTTTTCCTCGAAGGGAGCCTTGGAACGGGGAAGACCACTCTTCTAAAAAGGGTTTGCGATAAGACTTACGACGTCAAAAAAGCCTTGTCCGTTCCTAGCGAGGCGATGATGCTCGACATCAATCCCTCCATCGTTTTCAAAGGAAAAGGCATACACGGGGTCGATGGATTTGATTTGGATTATTCTTTGGAGAATCATCAAAAAGGGAAGGCAATCTATTCCTCAAGCCGTTCTACCGGCAAGGATCACCTTAGCCTTTATCCTCTTTCCTTTTATGAGCAGGGGCTTTCTAGCGGCTCTATCTCTTTATCAAGCCTCTTCGCCGGGGCTTACGAGGAGAATTTCGCAGGATCCTCTTCTCTTTCTTTGGAAGATTTGGCCTCTGCGCTTGCAAAAGGCGGCTATCCCGTCGCTTTAGGCAAGAAGGGCTCTAACTATCCCAAGAAGGTCATTGATGCTTTATCAAACGGCCTTTTGTCCAAAGAAAGCAAGACCGAGCAATCATCGAAGAGACTCCGCGCCATTTTGAAACGTTACGCCTCTTCCATCGGCACGATTGAGAAAAATACCGATATGCTCCGTGATTTGCGCGGCGTTGATCCTAGCCTTGCCGAAAGCACGCTCTACGATGTGCTGAATGCTTTGAAACGCCTTTTGATTCTAGACGAGATCGAAGCCTGGTATCCGCCCATCAAAGCCGCGCCGACGATCCGCCGCCTGCCGAAAAAGGAATTCATCGATCCTTCCTTGGCCCTTGCCTGCCTGAAAAAAAGCGACAAAGATCTGCTGAATGACCCCTTATTGCTATCGAAGGCCTTTGAGGGAGTGGTGGCGAGAGACCTCAAAGTTTATAGTTCCTCTTCTGGCGGAGTGGTCAAATATTATGAGGATCGCTTTTCCTTGCGCGCCGATTTGGTGCTTTTCTTAAGAAACGGGAAATACGCTCTTATCCAGGCTCGCTTAGGCGAAAAGGACGCAAAACTCGGGGAAAAGCAGCTTTTGGAGCTCAAAAGAAAAATCCTGATTTACGATTCGAGGCATCCGGATAAGATGATTGGCCTCCCTTCTTTCTTGCTTGTTGTGAATAACGGGGCAAAAGCTTATCGAAGCAAGAGCGGGGTTTATTTCTGCCCCCTTGGATGTTTGGGTGAATAAAATGAAGAAAAAGAAACGCCTAGCCATCCTTATCCCTTCTCTTGTCGTTGGTTCTTTATGCCTCCTTTATTTTGGCGGCGGCTACCTGGCCGCGCTTATTATTCCCGATGCGATTTTCGGGAAGAGGCTATCGAGTGTCGATGATGAGAAGACTTTCGCTAAAATCGTCTATTATTCCCAAAAGGACTACCCTTCTTTGAGCAACAGAACCCAAGTGAGCTTTCCTTCCGGGGAGAATTCCCTCACTGGCTATTTCTACCGGGCCGAAGAGGCAAAAGGGACTTTCTTGTTCGCCCATGGCATCCGCGGATATGCGGATGATGAGTCCGCGATGGTTCAAAACGCGATTTTAGAGGAGGGATATTCCCTTTTCGCCATCGACATGACGGCTTCTGGGCGCAGCGAAGGAGAAGGGATCAAATCGCTGGCCCAAGGGGCTTATGACGTGCAGGCTGCGCTCGATTACCTTTTCTCCCAAAACGAGTTCTACGCCCCTTTGGCAAATCTTTATCTATGCGGATATTCCTGGGGCGCTTATGCGGTTTCCGCTAGCCTTAATTTCGATTATCCTTCCAAAATCAGCGGAGTGCTTTGCTTCTCTGGCTTCGATAACCCCGAGGGGGAGATGATCGCCATGGCGAGGAACTATATTGGCTTTCTCGCGGATATGAACGCGCTTACTTTGGATTGGGGGATGGCAAACAAAGTCGGGGACGACCGTTTCCTAAGCGGCTCAAAAGGCATCTCGCGCTCCGGGGCTAAAGCCTATTTGGTGCAAGGAGACGAGGATGCGACGGTCCCTTTATCTTGCTCTCTCTATAACGCTTCTGAAGAAAGCTCGGAGGTCAAGAAAGTGCTTCGCAAGGGAGGCAGCCACGTTCGCCCATGGCTAAGCGAGCAATCCTTAGAGGTGACGAAAACCCTGCAAAACCGGGCTAATCAGATGGATTTAGAGACTTTTGAAAACTCTTTAAGCGAAGAAGAGAGGGCCTCTGCCAACCAAATCGACCAAGCTCTTATGCAGGATGCCATGGATTTCTTGACCAAGTAAAAAACCGCCCGGAGGCGGTTTGATTAAGCAAATAGATCGTCGAGGTCTTTGAGGAAGGCATCAAGTTCGGTGAGGTCTTTTATCTTGGCTCCGCTTGCTTGCTTATGTCCGCCTCCTCCCCAGCGATTGGCGACACCGGAGATGTCTTCTTTTTTGCTGCGGATCGATATCCTCCAGCATGGTTCTTTTTTGTCCACGTCCTGGGTGATGGAGCACCAGACGTTGATGCCTTGGATGTTGGAGAAAAGATTGACGTGCTCTTTGCCTTGCTCGGTTGTGATATGCATTTCCTGCTGCACCTCGATAGGCAGCAAATAATAGGCAACGCCGTGCGGGGTGAGGTTGAAGTGGCTTAGGACGTAGGCCTGATTCTTCAAAGATTGGACGTCCTTCTCATACATCTGCTGATAGATGTCGGAGATCTTGATGCCGGTTTTAAGCAGCTCCTCGGCGACCCCAAAGGTATGGACGGAAGTGGTGGAGAAGAGGAACCTCCCCGAATCGCCGACGATGCCGATATAGAAATAGCGCGCTGCTTCTTTGCTGAGCTTGAAGCCCTTCTGGCTTAAGCAGAAATCGGCGACTAGTTCGGCAGCCGAGGCGCTTTCCAAAGCGCAGACGGTCGCATGAGGGGCGATTTCTTTTTTGCAGGGATGGTGATCGATTTTGACTTTGTATTTGGCTTTGGCGTAGCGCGGATCGGCAATCCGCTCCTGATCGCCGACGTCCACAATGATGGCAAGGAAGTTCCCGTCAGCGAACCAATCGTTGCTCAAACTCTCGGTCTTGGGGAAAATCCGGTCCGTGAAGGTGGGGTGGTTGTCCCCAAGATAATGGATTTCCTTATCGGGGAAATTGTCTTTTAGCCATGTCACGAGGCCCATTTGAGAGCCCATCGCGTCGAAATCCGGGCGGATGTGGCGGAAGACGGCGATCTTCTGATAACGCTTTATCGCGCGGAGGATCGCGCTGTATTGTTTTTTGTGCTCTTTGGCAAAGCTTGCGATCGCGGGGTGCAGATTAGAGCTCATTGTTGATCCTCTTCATGCAGTCACGGGCGATCATGACTTCCTCATCGGTCGGGATGACGACGACTTTGATCTTGCTCTCGGGCTTGGAGATGACCCCTTCTACGCCGCGCAGCTTCTCGTTTTGCTCGTAATCAATGGACAAGCCGAGTGCTTCTTCCACCCTCTTTAAGATCTCTTTGCGGTAGATCGGGGCGTTTTCCCCGACGCCGGCGGAGAAGATGATGAGGTCAAGCCCGCCCAAGCGGACGTAATATTGGCCGATGAAGTCGGCGACTCTCCTGGCGTAAAGGGCGATGGCGAGCTTTGAACGTTCCTCGCCTCTTTCAAAGGCCGCTTCCACGTCGCGGGTGTCGTTAGAGACCCCGCTCACGCCTAAGATCCCCGATTCTTTATTGAGGATGTCATAAATCTCGTTCACGGATTTCCCGGTGCTGGAGCAGAGGTAGTAGACGACGGAAGGATCAAGATCGCCTGAGCGGGTGCCCATCATGACTCCACCAAGAGGGGTGAGCCCCATGGAGGTCGCGGCGCATTTTCCGTCTTTTATGGCGCATAAAGAGGCCCCTGAGCCGATATGGCAAGAAAGGATTCTGGTGTTTCTTTTGCCCTCTAGGAAGTCCTCGTTCCCTTTGATGGCGAGGTAATTGTGCGAGGTGCCATGGGCCCCGTAGCGTCTGCAATCATATTTCTCCGTGTATTCGTAAGGAATCGCGAAGAGGTAGTCCTCGGGTTCCATGGTTTGGTGGAAAGCGGTGTCGAAAACGGCGATTTGATAGGCTTTCGGCAGGGCGTTTTTGAAGGCGTGATAACCGACTAAATGGGCTTTTGCATGCATCGGGTCGAGCGGGACGAGCTTAGTGATCTTCGCCTCGGCATCCGCGTCGAAGTCGACTGATTTGGAGAAGTATTTTCCGCCTTGAACGACGCGGTGTCCGACGCAGACGATTTCGTCTAGGTGCTTCACAATCCCGAATTTGGTCAGGGCTTTGAGGACCAGATCAACGGCTACCGCGTGGTCTTTCACGGGCAGGATGTCTTTGATTTTCTCGCCGTTGTATTTCATGCCGAAGATGCCGTCTTCGTGGCCGATTCTCTCGACGTTGCCAGAACAAAGGACTTTTTCCTCTGGCATCTCATAGAGCTTGTATTTCAAGCTGGAGCTTCCGGCGTTGACCGCCATGACTTTGTACATTTCTTTTTCTCCTTGGCCCTATCGGGCGATTGCATGGAGAATGATAACACCAAGGGGCGCCTTTTGGCGGAGGAATGTCGATGTAAGGGAATTGCTTTTAAGTTAATCGCTTTGCGCTTAGGCTTTGTCTCAAGTAACGCCGCCGCGTCTACGCGAAATTGTTTCCCTAAAAAGAGCGATGATTCTATAATTCGAGCCAAGGAACAATTTCTTATGGCGTATGGGATTTTATATGACTATTTGATGGGTCAATCGATTGACGGGTTTTCTTATTTCGGGGCGCATTTTGGCAAATGCGACCAGCGAAAATACGTGAAAATCCCCCCGAAGAACCCAAAAGACGAGCCTAAGACCGTCGTTTTGGGGGATGTCGTCGACGGCGTGTGGTTTCGTCTATATGCCCCGATGGCGGAAGACGTTTCCGTCATTGGCGAGTTCAACAACTGGAACGTCGGGGCGAACAAGATGAAGCGCGTGGATGAATCCGGCGTTTGGGAAACCTTCATTCCGGGTCTCCATGACTACCAATGCTATAAATACCATTTTAAAAACGCGCGCGGGGTTTACGTGGACAAAGCCGACCCCTTCGCTTTTTATAGCGAATTCCGCCCCGCGACCTGCTCGCGCCTTTTCGATATCGAGGGCTTCCCTTGGGACGATGAGACGTGGATGAAGAAAAGAAGCCGGAACTTCGATGAGGCGATGTCCATCTACGAAGTCCATCTCGGCTCTTGGAAGGGGAAAATCGATGGACGTTACCCTTCTTATGAAGAGGCCGCCGATTACCTTATTCCTTATTTAAAAGAAAACGGCTTCACCCACGTGGAAATCATGCCGATCACTCAATACCCCTTCGATGGCTCTTGGGGATACCAAGCGACGGGCTTTTATTCCGTCGATTCGCGCTACGGCAACCCGAAGCAATTGATGTCCTTCGTGAATCAGCTTCACCGCGCGGGCTTTGGGGTGATCTTGGATTTCGCCCCCGTCCATTTCGCGACCGATAGCTACGCCCTTAGGGAGTATGATGGCACTTGCCTATATGAGTATAGCGACCCCAGGCATACGATTTCCCCTTGGGGAAGCGCCCAGTTTGACTTAGGAAAAGATCCTGTTAGAAGCTTCCTGATGTCGGCGATGAATTTCTTCCTTGAATATTTTCACTTCGACGGCATCCGCTGCGACGCGGTGAGCAATATCGTCTATTGGGACGGCAATAAGGAGAACGGGGAGAATACCGGGGCGACCGAGTTCATCCGCCGCCTCAATTCCAAGATCCACTCTCGCCATCCCTCAGTGATGATGATCGCGGAGGATTCCACAGACTTCACCAAGGTCACTCACCCCGTCGAATACGGCGGTCTTGGCTTTGACTACAAATGGGATCTTGGCTGGATGAACGACACGTTGAAGTACTATTCAAAAGACCCTATCTACAAGAAGTATGAGCACAACAAGCTGAACTTCTCGATGGCTTACTTCTTCTCGGAGAATTTCCTCCTTCCCTTGTCCCACGACGAGGTGGTGCACGGGAAAGGGACCATCATCAACAAGATGTGGGGGGATTACGATACGAAGTTCGCCCTTGTGCGGAATCTCTACGCCTATCAGTTCGCTCACCCTGGCAAAAAGCTGAACTTCATGGGGAACGAACTCGGTAGCTTCGACGAATGGAATGAGCAGAAGTCCTTGCCTTGGGAATTGCTCTCTTATCCTAAGCACGACTCCCTCCGCCGCATGGTGAGGGACCTAAACCTCATCTATCAAGCGCACTCGGCGATGAGATTTGAGGAATACAACCCCGCCCATTTCCATTGGCTGATGGTCGATAACGCCGATCAAAGCGTCTTTGCCTTCGAAAGGGAAAGCGAAGACGAGGATATGATCTTCGTCTTCAACATGACCCCGAATTATTACGAATCCTATGACATCGGGACCTATCAGGAAGGCGAATACGAGGAAATCTTCAACTCGGATAAGGATGTTTATGGCGGGAATAACCAGTATAATGGCGCCCGTGTCTTCTCCGGGGGAGAGGGCGGCCCAGAAGGAAGACCACACCGGATGAGCATCAAGCTCGGCGGCTTCTGCGCCTGCTACTTCGTTAAGCGCAAAAAGGAGAAAAAAGCCTCTCCCGCCCGCAGAAGCCCAAACAAAAAGACTACGAAGAAAGCCAAATAGATTAGGAGGCAAGAACATGTTCGAATCAAAACAGGACTTCCAGCGCACTTTCGCGCGTCGTCTGGAAGAAAAATACGGCCGCAGCGTTGAGGATAGCCACATTACGGAACGCTACGACATCCTCGGGGAAATGGTCAGAGACTACGCCGGCCACGACTGGCGCGCCTGTCGCGACGATGTCCTTAAAAAGAACCACAAGCAATTGATTTATTTCTCCATGGAATTCTTGATGGGGCGCCTGCTCCTTAACAACATGGAGAACCTAGGCATCTATAACGTCGCCAAAGAAGGACTCGAAGACCTTGGCATCGACATCGGTGAGCTTGAGGATCTTGAGTCCGATGCCGGTTTAGGCAATGGCGGACTTGGCCGTCTTGCCGCCTGCTTTTTGGACTCGATCGCCTCTTTGGGCTACCCAGGGCATGGCAATACCATCCGCTACGAATATGGCTTCTTCCGCCAGAAATTCGTCAACGGCCAGCAGGTCGAATTGCCTGATCAGTGGTTGAGCAATGGCTTCGTCTTCGAAGTCAGGAAGCCCAAGCATGCGGTGGAGGTGAAGTTCTACGGGAACGCGGAGACCTATTTGAAGCCTAACGGCGAATATGCCTTGCGCACGGTGAACGCGACCTGCGTCCGCGCGGTGCCTTATGACGTCTCCGTGCCAGGCTATAAAAACGGCGTGGCCAACACCCTCCGCCTCTGGTCGGCTGAGCCTAGCGAGAACAACCTTCCTAGCGACCGCTCCTTCGAGGATTACCTCAATACCCTGAAAGAGCTTTGCCACGGGCTTTATCCGGATGATTCCACTGAGCATGGGCGCATGCTGCGCCTTCGTCAGCAGTATTTCCTGGTTTCGGCGGGCTTGCAAAGCGCTTTCCGTTCCCACTTCGGGAAATTCAAGACCCTCGACAATATCCCTGACTATTACGTTTTCCAGCTTAACGACACCCATCCGATTCTTGCTATCCCCGAGGCGATGCGCCTTTTGATGGACGAGTACGGCTATGGCTGGGACGAGGCTTGGGCCATCGTCACTAAAATCTTCGCCTACACCAACCATACGGTCATGCCAGAGGCCCTAGAGAAATGGCCGGTCAATTATGTGCGGACCCTTTGCCCGCGCGTCTATATGATCATCGAGGAGATCAACCGCCGCTTCAACCTTTACCTCTCCAGCGCAAACGTCACCCCCAGCGACCGCTATGAGATGGCCATCATCAAAGACGGCCAAATCCATATGACGAACATGGCGATTTATGCCTCAACCTCAGTCAACGGGGTTGCTTTGATCCATACGAATATCTTAAAAAACTACACTTTTGCGGCTTTTTACAGGCTTTTCCCCAGCAAATTCAACAACAAGACCAATGGCGTCACCCCTCGCCGCTGGGTGATGTATGACAATCCTCGTCTTGCCGCGCTGCTTGATGAGAGCATCGGCGAGGACTGGAAGAAGGACTATGAAGGCAACATCGCCAAGCTCTCTTCCTTCCAAAACGATGAGGATTTCCAGAAGAAACTCATGAAGGTTAAGGCAGAGAACAAGAAAGATTTCGCCGCCTTCGTCGCTAAGACCTATGGCATCGAAATCGATCCTAATTCCATCTACGACGTCCAGATTAAGAGGCTCCACGCTTATAAAAGGCAGCTCCTCAATATCTTCCACATCATTTCTTTGTACCAGAAATTCCAGAAGGACCCCTCGTTCACGATGGTTCCCCATACCTACATTTTCGGCGCAAAAGCCGCCCCAAGTTATGCTTTTGCAAAGAAAATCATCGAGCTCATTCTCTCGGTTGCTGACGTCGTCAACAACGACCCCCTCGTTTCCAAATACATCAAAATCGTCTTCGTGGAAAACTATGGGGTGAGCCTAGCTGAGAAAATCATCCCCGCGGCGGATATCTCTGAGCAGATCAGCACCGCCGGCAAGGAAGCTAGCGGCACCTCCAACATGAAGCTCATGATGAACGGGGCGATCACCCTCGGGACGCTAGATGGGGCAAACATCGAGATCGCCGAGCGCGCCGGAATGGAAAACGAGATCATCTTCGGCCTCAAAGCGGATGAGGTGGAGAAGCTCGTCGAAGAAGGATCCTATTCCCCTTGGGATGTCTACAACGAAGACCCCAAAGTCAAAGAGGTCGTCGATTCCCTCTTCACCGGGCCTTGGTGCCAGGGCGATCAAAACAGGTTCCGCACGATCTTCGATGAGATCATGAACCGCAACGATCAGTTCTTCGTCCTCGCCGACTTCCGCGACTACGCGAAAGCCTGCCAAAGGGCGGAAGAGCTCTACAAAGACAAGAAGAAGTGGGCAAGCGCCTGCATTGCCAACATCGCTAATTCTGGCTTTTTCACCAGTGATCGCACGATTGAGGAATACAATCGCGACATCTGGCATCTGGCCAAATATGAACTTTGAGGCTTGATTAGACCGCTTGAGAGGGCGAGAAATCGCCCTCTTTTTAGTATCCTTCCGCCGCCTAAGGCGGAAAAGTGTAGAGTTTGTCCCTTTCGCCGATTCACCGATTAAGCCTAAAGAAAATTGGTTTTTTGCGCGAAATAAAGGGATTATTTTGTTGAATAGTTTCGCGCGAGTGGCAAAATGGCAAAGTTGTTTTTTAGGAGCCCCTTCCAAAATGAAAATCAAAAACTTCGTCTTTCCCTTTCTTAGCATCGTTGCGCTAGGCCTTAGCGGCTGCAGCCAAGGCAATCCCGCTTCTTCTAGTAGCCTCCCCTCTTCGGAAGAATCCACTTATCAATCCTTCGATACCAAAAACTCCCCTTGGGGCGAGCAGATCGCTTCGGTGATGTATGAGCTTTATGGCCAGGACATCCCTTTCCCGACCGGGACAAGCAAAGTGAATTACGGCGTGACAACCGATGATTACGGCGATCCGATGCTTGTCTTGATGTGCTCGTTTGAAGACTCTGACGCGATCGAAGCGGCCGTGAACCAATACGCGATCTCCGCCAACGATGCAGGCTATAGCGTCTCCTCCGTTGACTATGGCACCGGCTTCAGCGCTTATGAATGCCGCCTTCCTTACGATGGCTATAAGACCCTCGTGATCCAGACCACGTATGGGGGAATGGATTTAGATGGCGATGGCGAAACCGAGGACTATATGGGGATTTTCGTTTGGAGCGAGATCACCGTCGATCCTTACTCTTGGCCAACTAACCTCATCGAAAACGTCATCGATCCTGACCGCGACATCCCCGTTTTCGGAGGGGAGGGCATCACCTATGATTCGACTGAAATGCACGATAGCGACCTCGGCAACTACGTCTCCATCGTCGTCTATGGCGTGAGCGCGGGCGATGATCTTAAGTACAAAGAGACGCTAGGCAAGGCCGGCTATGCCGTGGTGGCTTATAGCATCGAAGGCTATTACGATGAATATGGCGACTACGTCGAAGGGTCGGACTTCTATCTGGCTTGGGTGGATGATAGCTTCTTCATCCAGTTCTGCTACGGCTATGATTCCTACAACAAAAAATCTTATATGGACATCAACATCGCGAAAGGCGATGTCTACGACTACTTTGACATCGAATGAAAAAACAGGCTTGGGGTCTTCTTTTTTTGGGATTGCTTCTCTCTTCCTGCGCCGGGTCTAACGCCCCTTCGAGCGAACTGGCTTCGCATGGTGAAGGAATCCGCATTGAGAACTCCTCTTTCTCGCTCGCTCTTTTTCAGCAGGCTCAGGTAAAGACGAACGCGCTTTCGCTAGGAAAAGACGACCTCGTCTTCTCTTCTAGCGACCCTTCGGCAATCTCCGTGGACGAAAGTAGCGGGCAGCTGAGCGCCCTAAAGGAAGGGAAAGCCACGATACGCGTCAGTAGCAAAAACGAACCAAGCCTCTTCGATGAAGCCGAATTCAGCGTGAGTAGGGGAGAAAGCCTCGAATACACCTATCACGACCTCAATCAAAAGGCTTATCGCGATCATAGCGCTCCCTGCAAAGGCGAGGTGAACATCCTCGTTCTCCCCGTCTCCATCAAAGGCTTTGAGGAAAACGCGAGCGCAGAGAATCTAAGGCGCCTTGACGAATGCTTCAATTCTAAAGAGCTTTCCCGTTTTGAGAGCGTTTCCTCCTATTATGAGAAAAGCTCTTATGGGCAGCTGAAGCTTAGTTTCAAAGTCGCCCCTTCTTGGTATGAATGCGGCCTTACCCCCGAAGCCATCCAGGCCGATTCTTCTCGCGATGACTTAGGCGTCTCTAGCTTATCGCTTTCCGCTTTGAACTGGTATAAGGATGCCTACCCTGAGGACCCCATCACCAACTACGACCTCGATAAAGACGGCTGCGTCGACGGCATCTGGCTGATTTATGACGCCCCGGTCATGGGGGAAGACCCAGATTATTACAAAAAACTCTATCCTAACGTCGACCCCACGGGCTTTTGGGCTTACACCTTCGCCAATTTCCGCATTCGCGAGGAGATGCATGACCCTGCCTCACCTGTTGCGAAGATGGTCAGCTGGGCGGGGCTGGGGTTCATGGATGAGTTTGGGGATGGCGATATCGACGCCCATACCTACATCCATGAGACCGGGCATATGCTGGGGCTTAAGGATTACTACTCCACCTATTCTCCTTACGATTGCCCTGCTGGGTGCATCGACATGATGGCGAATAACATCGGCGACCACAGCGCTTTCAGCAAATTCGCCCTGGGCTGGGTTAAGCCAATCGTGGTGAAGGAGGCAAAGAGCTTCTACCTCCCTTCCTTCCAAGAAAGCGGCGAGTTCTTGCTTCTTACGAACGAAAACTGGAACAAAACCCCTTTCGATGAGTATTTCGTTGTCGAATATCTCTCCCCGACGGGGCTTAACGAAGAAGACTATTCCTCTCCTTACGAAGGCAACGGCTTGCAAGGGTATAGCCAAGCAGGCGTGCGCATCTCCCATATCGACAACAGGGCCGTTGATAGCCTTGGCCATTACGCCTCCGACCCGCAGGATTTCTACAACGACCCTTTCTCCAACACGGCTTATTCGGGATTGACGGTGTTCCAGCAGCCGGAAGCGAAGAAAGGGGCGATGTATCTTAACCGCCTCATGCAAAAGAACATCGCGACGGCCGAATACACGATTCTCGATCCTTCCTCCTCCTATTATCAGGCAATCCGCTTCAAAGAAAGGGAAAACGGGGAGGTCACGCGCCTTTTGAACCCTGATGATTCCCTTTTCTACGCCGGGGATTCCTTCGATCTTGTCTCTTCTAGCCCTTATCGCGACCTTATGACCAGCGGGAGCGAGGCCCTCGACAAATACCATGACTCGATGGATCCCGTTGACACTTTCTCTTATCGCATATCTATCGAGAGCATCGACGAAGGAGGAGCAAAAATCAGCATCTTAGAAATCAAGTAAGCGTTTACACTTATAAACATAATGTGAAAAGTCAGCGCAGGCGTATATTGACTTGGATAAACAAACCAAACTTAAGGCGAAAACGAAGTGGCCGAATTCAAAAGATTTGGCTTTCTAGATAGAGATCGCCGACGACCCTTCCTGACCCAATCGAAAGGACAATGAACGAATGAGAAAAACACCCTTCTTGCTTAGCCTATTGTTTCTTGCTTCCTGCAGTAGCAATCCGGGGAATGGGCAGACTAGCCAATCATTTTCGCCAAGTGAAACCTCAGAGGTTTCCGACCCTTCTTCAGAAGAAAAGAAAGTCCGCTGGGACGAGAGAGTTGATAAACTTCTAAGCGAAACCCTCGGCGAAGCCATCGACGTCCTCCCAGTCTACGAAGCCTCATCTTACGAAGGAATCAACGTAGACGACGAAGATACTGGCATCACCTACACGACCGTTTACTGCATGAGCGAAAACGTGGTCGGCAATGAGGCGAAACTTTATAGCCTCTCTCTCGTCGCCCAAGGCTTTGCAAAGGCCGGCGAAGGAGAAAGCATCACCCTCTATAAGCAGGCCACGGAGACCGCCTATCTCGTCTTGACCCTCTTCCAAGGCGAAGAGGGAAGCGGGGTGGCCTTGCTTTTTTACGCCTATTTAAGCGAATTCCGTTACAAAGAATGGCCTAGCGAAGAGATCGAGAGCTACATCGGCTTCGACATCCCTTCCTATCCAGGCGATTATTACTACCTTTCCGTCTCTGGGGGATCGCTTCAGATACAGGTCGAAGGAGCAACCGAGCTCTCGACGAAGGAGTACTCCGATTTCCTTAATTTGAACGGATACTCCGTCACCTCATACGATTACTCGAGCTACACCGTCTATTACGCGACTCCTTCCGATAGGAGCCACACCATCACGTTCGCTTATGATTCGGATGCAGCCATCCTTCTCATACAGGTTTCGTTAGCAAGTTAAAGCAAAGGAGAAAAAACATGCAAAAGAAACAAATTCCTCTCGTTCTCGCAAGCGCCTTCCTCTTGGCCCTCGCCTCTTGCGGCGCCCCCGCCGGGGAGTCAAGCTCTAGCGAAGACGATGTCCCCGCATCCAGCGTGGACTCAGTCGACAGCGAAGATTCATCAGAACTTCCCAAGACCTCGGCTTTAGAGCGCGCCCTCAAGAAGAACTATTCCTCTTGCACCATCTCCGTCGGCTCGATCGCTGGCGGCGATGAGACGAGCGGACTTAACTTCACTGACTACCACAAAGACGGCTATGACGCGGTCTATGACATCACCGTCAGCGAAATCTATGACCAGACCACCGTCTATTATTTCCATGACTACGAAGGAGTGAACTACCGTTATTTCGATGACGATGATGAACCGGGCTCTCCGGCTTGGCTCGCCTCGACCTATAACGGCGCTTCCCAGGCCCTCAAGGATCAGTATTGGTCCCTCGATTACTTTCTATCCTACGTCGAAGTCGCCGACTTCGCCTATCAAAGCGGCGTCTATCTTTTCACGAACACGAACAAATTCGACAGCCTCATTCAAGATGCCTTCGCCGGCTTCTACGAGACCGAGATGCTTTATCTCGCCCTCCAGCTTGATGGCGACTACATCTCCAAGATCCAGGTCTTCGGCGAAGACGCCGAGGCGGATCTCGTCGACATCGACATCACCGACGTCGCGCAGACGAGCTTCCCCGAATACTTCAATCTCCCTCCCGCGCCAAGTGAAGACAACATCAAGGAATATTGGGAATACAAAGGCTGGGACGGGCCACAGATCCACGTCTATCCTAAGACCATCACGATGGAAGTAACCGACGCCACCCCTGATGAGGACGATGTCTACACCATCGAGATTGAGAAAGCCCTGAGCTATAAAGTCACCATCGTCTACGACATCCCCGAAGGGATCGCCGAGAATAGCCCCCGCCTCATCAAGGAAAACGAAATCACCTTCCATTCAAGCGATGAGACCATCGCCAAAGTCGATTATCTTGTCGGCGCCTATAGCCGTCAGATCGTCGGCGTCTCCGCCGGCGACGCTGAGATTTGGGCCGAAGGGGAAAAGCCCGAAGGAAAAGAGGCGACCTCCTCTAACCACGTCAAAGTCCACGTCAACGCCCTCGCCGAGATGGACATGACCGACGCCGCTTATTCCATCACCTTCGACAGCACTTCCGGGGCGGGAGTGAGCCCTTCTTGCAGCAATTCGATCAATCCCACCCTTCCTTTCGACATCGAAGTAAGCAAGGGGGTGCAAGTCATCACGGCCCCTGAAACCTCCATCTTCTCCGGCAAGAACGTCATGCGCCTAGCGACGGGAAGCCAAGAGTCCGTCAATGACGTCTTCCAAGAGGAGAATGCGGCGGGAGATGCCATCGCGGTCTTCGATTTCAACGATCAGCAGGTTTCCGGCATCGCCTTCTATTACGCTTCTGTCTTCGGCAACAGCTATAACCCTGCCTTCGTGAGCAAAATCGCGATTGAGGCCAAAAACCCCACCCAGAGCTGGGCTGAGGCCGAGGTCATCGACATCACCGCGGAGGTGAAGAGCGAGCTTTCCTCCAAGAACCTCCACCTTATGCAGAGAAGCTTCGCCCCTGCTTCGCAAGTCCGCATCGTCATGCTCTCCTCAATGATCGGAGACACCATGGAGATGGGCGTAGAGAATTTCGTCTTCGCCTCCAATTCCTCCTGCGCCAAGCATTTCGTTGCCGACGCCACTCCAGTCACTTCGCTCACTATCGCCTCCGCCGGTGACGCTACCAGCGTCCGCCTTGGGAAAACCCTGCAATTCTCAGCCGGAGTAAAGCCTAATAACGCCACCGACAAGTCCGTTGTTTGGAACGTCAGCGACACTTCCGTCGCGACGATCTCCGAAAGCGGTCTCCTCACTCCCGTGAAAGAGGGCACGGTTACCGTTTCGGCCACTTCCTTCCACGGAGCGAGCGCGGAAGGAATTAAGTCCAACGAGATCGAAATCACCGTCAAAGAAGCCGCGAGTGTCGCCTCTGGCCTTCTCGGGACTTGGGTCGAAGAGAACTATAGTTATCCTTCCAATAACAAAATCAATATCAGCGAGGAAAAAGCCACGTTGACCTTCGCGGATGGGGATGTGGTGGAGCTCCCTTTCGATGATATTGACGAAAGCGGCTACTGCGTGTTCGGAAAATTCGTTGAGAACAAGACCTCTGGCTATCTGAAAGCCAAGCTCTCCGCTAGCTATGAAGGCAAGATGGAATACGTTTATAACGTCACCGGGGCTTCCGGAACCGCGCATACTGCCAACGTCTTTAGTTCCGGAAGCGAGCTTTCTAAGCAAGCAACCGGCATGTCCTTAAGCGCCAATAGGACCTCCCTAAAGGTCGGGGATAAGACGAACGGGAAAGCGCTCATCAGCGCTAACTTCGCCCCCAAGGGCTCATTTGAAGAAGATTGGACTCTCACCTCGCCTGATACCAGCATCGTCAAAGTCATCGTAAGCGACGATGATGGCAACGAGACCCAAGGCGCGAGCTCAGACAAATCCAGCGGCTCGAAGAGCATCGTCGGAGTCGGCGCGGGCACGGTCACTTTGACCGCGAAGAGCGATAGCGGTTTCACCGCGAGCATTGAAATCACCGTCACTGAGCCAAAGAAAGTGACTTCGATCTCCGTTTCCCTCTCCGCGAGCAGCGTCGAGGAGAACAAGACCGTGAATGCCAGCGCGGTCGTGAATCCGACTGATGCCGACGATACGAGTGTCACCTGGAGCGTCGAAAATGGCACCGGCAAAGCCACCATCGATAAGAATGGCCTTGTCACGGCGAAATCCGCGGGCAGCGTGACCATCGTCGCGACTGCTAATGATGGCAGCGGAGTGAAGGGCGAGGCTACCTTGACCATCACTGCCGCAAGCGGCGACAGCACTTCCTTCAATGGCACTTACACCGCTACCGTTTACGCCGGGGATGACGATGAGCTTGAAATGACAATGACCCTTGTTGTCTCGGACTCTTCCTGCGAGGTTACTTTTGTTGATGATGCCTATGGCGAGGGAACGGGGTCGCTTGAATTGGTTTCTTCAAGTGGCAACGTCTATACCTTCTCCGGCGATTTTACGGACAATACCGGTGTAGACTTTGAGATAACCGCTGTTATCGATTTCGACAAAATGACTTTGACGATTACAATCGATAACGGGGATGGATTTGGCTATTCCTACGTGAACTTCGTTAACGCCGACCTCATCAAAGCCTAATCGAGGATTGCCCAACGCTTGAGCCCCTTTCTTGGGGCTCTTTTTTGCGTTTTGCCTCCGTGCCCAAAATATGATTTTTTTGGGAGGAAAAATGAGAAAAAGCCTAGGAAAAGGCCTATGAAGCGGCTCAAACTTAAAAAGCGCTAGGATTTTTAACTGCAAGATGAATAACGGCGAGATGCTTAGCCTTCTAGACAAGGCCTCCTGGATTTATGGAAACAAGAATCCACAGGAAGATGAATACGCATCCTATTTCGGAAAGATGGAACTTTATAATAATGAAACCCCAGATAGCATCCCCTATACAAAGCGCCTGATCTGCGCCGTTTTGTAGGATCCTTGAAGAACAGCCTTCTAAAAAAGGCTTTTTTTGTTGCTTTTCCGTGCGCGAAGCGTACAATAAATATAA